>NZ_JBPCEP010000011.1:0-224665 GCF_050971705.1 Niallia sp. M35 | reverse complement strand
AGAATGGCTGATAAATCTGAAGTTTGGCTGATAAGTACTGAAGAATGGCTGATAAGTTATGAAGTTTGGCTGATAAGTGCTGAAGAATGGCTGACAAAGCCCCAAGAATGGCTGATATCCTAAAATCTCTTCGTTTAATTTTGCTCTTGTCTCAGTGTTTCTAGCCAATAATTCCAAATCTCCGCCAAAATTAGAAGGATTACCACAAAACGGCACTCAAATCGACTCCACATTCAATCACCACTGCAAATTCCCTTCCTTCATTTAACATTCTACTCGCACCACGCCCTCCAAACTAAAAAAAAGCTTTATCACTTGTCCTCAATAACAAGTAATAAAGCTATTTCCAAAAGCAAAGTTTCTAAATTAGTTCACTTCACTCTTCGCTGAAGTCCGACTCTTCTTTTGCCAAAACTCCTTCACTTTGATGATCGCATCCTCTGTGTTTTGCACATATAAATCGATAGTTTGCTCATCTTTATATTGTAAAGCCGTTCTTTCATAGAGCGGATCATAATAGTAGGTTAACAGCAATTCAACAGCTTCAGCATAATTTCTAGTCTGCAGAGCTTCTTCAATTTTAGCAGCCGCGGGTGTGTGGATGCGCCGCTTGATTAATTGGAATGCTTCTACACATTCATCATGATGATCGGCTGGAGAATAGTCAGCCAATATATGCTGAACTCGCTCCTCGATGGGCATATGAATAAATAGCTGAAGGCCAGCCTCCTTTTTTTTCAGAAGAAAGTTAGGCATCAGTACTTTGCCAATCCGCTTGCTTTCACCTTCCATTAAAAAATAGGGAGAAGCAGGCAGCTTTTCGATTTCACCGACAAGCAAGGAGTCGAAAGTCTTCTGATTATGGGGCTTGAGTCCAATTTGTCCGAAGATGGAGCCACGATGATTGGCCATTCCTTCCAAGTCCAATACAGGAAGTCCTTCTTGTTTTAAATGCTGTAAAATAACAGTTTTATTGGAACCGGTGTAGCCGTTTAAGACAATTGCTTCCTGAGCCATTTCCATTGTATCTAATTGGTGGATAACCCATTGACGGTACGTTCGGAAACCGCCTTGCAAGCGGTAGCTATGCACGCCCATTAAATCAATAACGGTTGCCGCTGTTTTACTGCGCATGCCGCCCCGCCAGCAAAAGACCACTACATCCCTTGATAATTCTTGGAAGGACTGGATGAAAGCAGGCAGTTTAGCAGACACGATTTCCAAGCCGCGAGCTTTTGCCGCTTCCACACTTACCTGCTTATAAAGAGTCCCAACTTCTGCTCTTTCCTCATCTGTAAAAAGAGGGATATTGATACTGCCAGGAATTGTATGCTCGTTAAATTCAGAAGGAGAGCGAACATCTACTAAAGAAAATTCCTTTTTCTCCCGTAATTCAAATAATCGTTCGATTGTTATATCTTGAAACAAGGTAGCTCCGCCTTTCTCTTACCCAACAAAAATATGGCCAGGGCTCTCTTCTGTGACTTCTCCAATGATCGCCGCTTCTACACCGGCATCAACTAATTCTTGCAGCAATGCATCTGCTTGTTCACCTTCCACCGAAATAAGCAATCCGCCAGACGTTACAGCATCACATAAAATCAACTGATCAAGCTCATCTAAGTCAGAAGCAAAAGTAACATCGCCTTCTAGGTGGGCAAAGTTATTTTTCGTACCGCCAGGAATTACTCCTTGTTCCGCTAATTCTTTTACGCGTGGAAGAACAGGAACTTGATCGCGCTTAATATGGATGGTTGTATTGCTTCCTTTCGCCATCTCTGAAGCATGTCCAAGTAATCCAAATCCAGTTACATCTGTACAAGCATGCACATTATAAGCCTCCATCACTTCAGCCGCCTTCTTATTCAGTGTAGCCATAACTTTTGTCACACGATCAATTTCTTCTGCTGATAAAAGACCTCTTTTAATAGAAGTGGTTAGAATACCGACACCGATTGGTTTTGTTAAAATTAGTTTGTCAGTAGGCTTAGCACCGGCATTTGTACGTACTTTATCTGGATGAATGGTTCCAGTGACAGCAAGACCAAATTTGGGTTCTTTATCATCAATGGAATGTCCGCCAACAAGGGTAGCTCCAGCCTCTTTCACTTTATCGCCAGCACCTCGCATAATATCAGCCAAAATTTCTTTTTCCAAAACAGAAATAGGGAAAGCCACAATGTTTAGGGCAGTTAACGGTTTTCCACCCATTGCATAAATATCACTTAAGGCATTTGCTGCAGCAATTTGTCCAAACGAGTAAGGATCATCCACAATTGGCGTAAAGAAGTCGACTGTTTGCACGATTGCTAATTCATCTGTCAGCTTGTAAACGCCAGCATCATCGCTTGTATCTAAGCCAACAAGAAGATTTGGATTTTTCTCTGCTGGTGGTAATGTACGAATAACTTCAGATAAGTCAGCAGGACCGATTTTGCAGCCGCAGCCCCCTTTGGAGGATAAAGATGTAAGTTTAACGGAATAAGACTGTGTCATATGACACCAACCTTCTTTCTAGTAAATTAAATATTTTTTATTAAGTATCCTTCTCTATTATAAAGCAATGGGCGGTTCATTGCATGCCTAGTAGATTGGATGGGAAAAAAAGAAGGTTGAATCATTTTTCGGGTACCTAAAATTTAAAATATGATATAATTTATACGCAATTAATCTAATATATCGAAGGTGAAAGTGATGAGTACGTTAGCAGAGGAGCAATCAAGCAAAAAAAGAACGTTTTGGTTCGCTTTTCTATTTGTTTTAGTCGCAGTAATCGGTCTCACATATGTGAAATGGTGGCCATATTATCATAAAGCCATCCTTTCTTTTCAAACAAATTCTATCGGAGATTCGATTTTACAGGATCAAATTTCCGGAACATTCACATGGAGTGCCGCAGTAGATTATACGGTCACTTACTTCCAATCTGTTTGGAAGGCAGCAATTTTAGGTATTCTACTTGGTTCCCTTGTGCAAGTGCTTCTGCCGACTGGCTGGCTATTAAAGGTGCTAGGAAAAACGAGCTTTGGCAGTACTGCAGCAGCAGGACTAGCATCCATACCAGGAATGATGTGTACTTGCTGTGCCGCGCCAGTCGCTGTGGGGCTTCGTAAAAAAAATGCTTCCGTCGGCGCAAGCTTGGCTTTTTGGATTGGGAATCCAACCATCAACCCAGCAACCTTAATTTTTATGACCTTTGTCCTTTCTTGGAAGTTTACATTATTACGTCTTATCGTTGGACTAGTTTTAACATTTGGCATTAGCTATTTTGCCAACCGCTTTGTTAAAAATCCAACTCCTGTCTCTGTGGATAAATTAATAGAAGATGCGGAAGTAGATAAGCGTCCATTTTTAAATAGATGGCTTACTTCTCTTGGAAGCATGGTTCTTTATGTGGTACCGGCCTATGTTCTGTCCGTATTAATTCTAGGGGCAGCGCGTTTTTGGCTCTTCCCGCAGCTAAGTGACAGCATGTCTAATAGTTTGCTTGCTATTCTGCTTTTTGCAGTTGCTGGGATGCTTTTTGTTATTCCAACAGCCGCAGAAATTCCAATTATTCAAACGTTAATGGCGATGGGTCTTGGAGCAGGACCAGCTGCAGCCCTGCTTATTACACTGCCAAGTATAAGCTTGCCATCTTTATTGATGGTAGCAAAATCCTTTCCAAGAAAAGTGCTCGTATTTGTATCCATATCGGTAGTCGTTTTAGGAATTATCAGTGGATTAATAGGAAAATTAATATTCTAGTATGTTAAGATCCGCGTGTGTCAATACACGGCGGATCTGTTCTTTTTTACAATGTTAGTGGAGGAACGGATGACTAGTTCTGGTTCATAAATAATCGGGTCTTTCAAGAAAAGCGTGTATTCTTTTCCTTCAATGGCTGCAATTATTCTTCTAGCTGCATCTCTTCCCATATGACTTTTCGGATGGGCGATAGTAGTTAAGGGAAGATTTGGTGAGTCAGCTAATGCAGTATCATCGAAGCCAACAAGGGAGATATCCTCTGGTACAGATAAATGCAATTTTTGTAAAACTTTTTGAACAATAACGGCAATATTATCATTGTAGCAGACGATAGCAGTAGGTATATTCTTTCTATTTGTAAGCGTATTCAAAATTTTCTCCTCCAAACCAGCATGTAATTCTTCTGTTGTAAAAGTAACGACAAGCTCTGGTGCAATCGGAAGCTTTTCATTTCGCAGCGCCTGCAAAAAGCCTTGCATGCGATGAACGCCTTGTAAATCATCTGATTGAAAGAGACCAAGAAGTTGTTCATGCCCAAGCTGGATTAAATGATTTGTTGCCATATATCCGCCTTTTACATCATCCATGATTAAATAGAAGGGAGAAAGCTGCGAATAATATTGATTGATCATTACATAGGGAATATGGCGTTCCTCCAGCTCCAGGTAATAATCTAGATTAGGATTGAAATGACTACTTTTCGTAGGTTCTAAAATAAGCCCATCCATATTCAAATCAAGGAGCTTGCGGATACATAATCGCTCCTTTGCATGATCATTTTCCGTACAAACTAATGTTAAAGTATAGCCTTTTTCTGTTAAATAAGTTTCCATTCCACGGATAATCGATGGAAAAATATAATCAGAAAGATAAGTGGTCATCACCCCAATGTTTTTCCCATTCGCTATTTTCTTACCTTTTCTACTAGCAAAAGGTTCCCCGCAAAAGGTGCCAACACCCTGCTCCCGATAGAGCCATCCCTCATCGACAAGCTCTCCAATCGCTAATCGAACCGTGTGCCTGCTTACATCAAACAGCTTCGAAAGCTCATACTCCGAATAAATCCGATCCCCCGGTTTCACCCGTCCATTGATTACCCAATCCTTTACCGATTCCATCACCATTACCTTTTTTGAATGTCGCCCCATTGTAAGTCCCCCTTTAAATGCAAATCTGTTACTTCTAACAAATGCAGCCAATTCCGCAGATATACATTTTTTATTGTTTTTGTGAAAAGTTTATTGGATTGGAGAGGATGAGGGGGAGCCCACAAGCAAAGTTGACAGAGTCGCAAGTAAAATGGAGAGAGTCGCAAGCAAAAGTAGCAAAACTGCAAACAAAGTTGAATAAACCGCAACAATACCATAAATGCTGCAACCTCATCCTCCATCAGCTCCAACAAAACACATAATCAGCAAGTATACAAAGAAAGTTACTCAATAAAATAGCCAATAACCGCACTTATAATCGAAAAAATACTTCAATAAAAGTTTTGGTTTTACATTAAAATAAATAAACATAGACATTTACAATTACAAGTATAAACATTATAATGAAAACGATAACAGTTCGGAGGTGTCCTTCATGAAAAAAGAGCAGGTAATCAATGAATATCGAGAATATAAAGGGTCTGGTCGAAAGCCCGCGGATTATGATGCGTATTGGGATAAAGCGATACAAGAGCTAGCAGAACAAAGCTTAGATTACGAGTTAGAAAGAGTAGAGATTCCTTCCAAAACGGCAGAGTTTTTCAACTTATATTTTACAGGTGTAAAAGGTGCAAGGATAAGATGCCAATATATCCGCCCGAAAAAAATAGAAGGAAAAGTGCCTGGGATGCTGATGTTTCATGGTTACCATGGCGATAGTGGGGACTTTGGTGATAAGCTTTCCTGGGTAACAGAGGGGTTCGCTGTTCTTGCGATGGATTGTCGCGGCCAAGGCGGAGAGTCAGAAGATAAGACAACGGCGAAAGGAACGACATTAAAAGGATTAATTATCCGCGGGGTCGAAGAAGGACCAGAGAGCCTTTATTATCGAAGCGTATTTTTAGATACTGCTCATGCAGCTAGAATTTTAATGAGCATGGAGGAAGTTGATGAAGAGGCTATTTCTGTTCAAGGTGCCTCACAAGGGGGAGCTTTATCATTAGTCTGTGCAGCACTGGAACCGAGAGTGAAAAAAGTAGTAGTGCAATATCCCTTCCTTAGTGATTATCGCAAAGTATTTGAGTTAGACATTAATTCATCTGCATATGAGGAATTGGTATATTGGTTTCGATTCCGCGACCCAATGCATGACAGAGAAGAGGAGTTTTTAGATACATTAGAATACATTGATTTACAGCATTTGGCACCGAGAATTAAAGCAGAAGTAAAGTGGGCAATTGCGTTAGAAGATGGAGTTTGTCCGCCAGCAACGCAATTTGCTGTGTATAATCAGATTTCTTCACCAAAAGAGATGATCTTCTTCCCAGAGTATGGGCATGAATATTTGCCGAAGCTCGGAGATAGAGTCAGGGGATTTTTGTTAAATCATGAGTAAAATGATTATACTCAAAGAAGAAACACTAGAATTTTATTTATCAAATGGATTAATAGGTTATTTATTTCGTGTCATTGGAAAAAACACCCCAGCTAGAGCATCTTTATTTTTGGTAAAAGCAAACCGACAGCTTGATAATTCTCAATACATACTAGAAAGAGAGATTCGTCCTTCTATTAATCAAATAGAGGGGAATCATCCTTTTACTTTAGAGCATATAAGAAAACAATAAGGGAGATTAGTATCATGAAAAAATTTCCGGAAAATTTTTGGTGGGGTGCAGCAACATCTGGGCCGCAGAGTGAAGGCCGTTTTAATAAACAGCATGCGAACGTTTTTGACTACTGGTATGAAACAGAGCCGGAAGTATTCCATAATCATGTAGGACCAGATACAGCATCTAATTTTTACAATAGTTATGTAGAAGATATTGCATTAATGAAAGAGATCAACTTAAACTCTGTTCGTACATCGATTCAGTGGACACGTTTAATTGATGATTTCGAAACAGCAAGCCTAAACGAAGATGGCGTACGGTTTTATAACAATGTAATTGATGAATTTATCAAGCAAGGGATTACACCTGTAATGAACCTGCATCATTTCGATTTGCCTGTCGAGCTGTATCATCAGTATGGCGGCTGGGAATCTAAGCATGTCGTTGATCTTTTTGCCAAGTTTGCTCGCCGCTGCTTTGAATTATTCGGCGATCGCGTGAAGCATTGGTTCACGTTTAATGAGCCAATGGTCATTGTCGATGGGCAATATTTATACCAATTCCATTATCCAAAAGTAGTAGATGGAAAAAAGGCAGTACAGGTGGCATATAACTTGAACCTAGCATCTGCAAAAGCCATTAAAGAATTCCGCGACTTAAAAATGAACGAAAAAGGCGCGAAAATAGGCACAATCTTAAACCTAACTCCGTCCTATCCAGCTAGCGATAAGCCAGAAGATGTGGAAGCAGGAAGAATTGCGGACCTCTGGCGCAATGAAATGTTCTTGCATACAGCCGTTTACGGAGAATTCCCGCCTGCATTAGTGGAACTTTTAACAAAGGATAAAGTAATTTGGGAAGCAACAGAAGAAGAGCTAGCGATTTTAAAAGAAAATACCATTGATACACTTGGGGTAAACTTCTATCATCCTTCGCGCGTAAAAGCACCAGATGTAGCACCAAACAGTGTCGGGGACTGGATGCCAGATCGCTATTACGATCATTACGCCATGCCTGGGCGTCGTATGAACTTGGATAAAGGATGGGAAATATTCCCAAAGGCGCTATACGATATTGCCATCAATATTCGTGATAACTATAAAAATATCGAATGGTTTGTATCAGAGAATGGCATGGGCGTTTCCCGTGAGGAACGTTTCTTAAATGAAGAAGGCGTAATCGAGGATGATTACCGCATTGAATTTATTCAAGAACATTTGGAATGGATTCATAAGGGAATCGAGGAGGGCTCTAATTGTTATGGTTATCATTTATGGACTCCAATCGATTGCTGGAGCTGGATGAATGCCTATCGCAACCGCTATGGATTTATTTCAAACAATATTCATACCCAAGTGAAAACTATTAAGAAATCGGGTTATTGGATTAAAGAAGTAAGTGCCAAGAATGGGATTGAATAATTAGGAAGAAGATCATCGCTTAATTTTTGCGGTGATCTTTTCTTAAAGCATATAATAAAAGTGAAAGCGTACACAAATGGAGGGTGTTCAAATGTCCTTATTAGTAATGGATATAGGCGGGTCTTCCGTCAAGTTTGCTGTCTGGGAAAAAGAAAAGCTAGTGGACAAAGGCTCTTTCATCACACCAAAAATGTGGGATGAGATGAAACAAGAAATGATGCAGTTAAAAGAAAAAATGGACGCAAAATACACTATTGAGGGCATTGCAATTAGTGCTCCAGGTGCGGTGAATCAAAGAAAAGGAGTGATTGAAGGGGCAAGTGCTGTTCCTTATATTCACCACTTTCCGGTTATATTCGAGTTAGAGGAACTATTTGGCTGTCCTGTTTCCATGGAAAATGATGCAAACTGTGCAGGTCTGGCGGAAGTATGGAAAGGTGCCGCTCGTGGAATGCAGAATGTTCTGTTCGTAGTTATTGGTTCGGGAATTGGCGGTGCAGTTATTGTGGATGGAAAAATTCGTCATGGGAAGCATCTATTTGGAGGCGAGTTTGGATACATGCTGCTAAAAGAGGATAAAACCTTTAGTGACCTAGGGACGGCTGTCAATATGGCGAAACGCTATTCCAAGAGAATGGGATTAGAAACTCCGTTAAGCGGCAAAGAAGTATTCGAACTCGCCGAACAAGGAGATAAGGCAGCAAAAGAAGAAGTAGAAACGTTCTATCACTATTTGGCAACAGGCATCTACAATCTGCAGTATAGCTTCGATCCGGAAAAAATCATAATTGGCGGCGGTGTCTCTGCTAAGGAAGGCTTACTAGACGAGTTGAACGTTCATCTTGCCAGAGTAGTAGAAAGCACAAAAATCGCTCCATTCATTCCCGACGTAGCTATATGCGATTTTCAAAATGATGCCAATTTAATTGGTGCTGTTTATAATTATGAGCTTGTTTTTGGAAAGTAGGCAATGGAAAGTGCGGAGTCGCAAGTAAGTGTGAGGAAGGCGCAAGCAAAGTGTGCGAAGTCGCAAGTAAGTATGCGGAAGGAGTAAGTAAAGTGTGGAGAGCCGCAAGGAAACTCGCAAGAACTGCAAATAAACGGACAAAACCCACAAGTAATCTAGTGAATCGCGCAAACAAACTTTCGTAGCTCTCAAACTAACTGACATAGTATCGCCGAAGTAGCCGCTGACCATTAAACAACGATTAAGATTCAATATATTGCTAGTCCACAATATTATTTTTTTTCAAAAAATAGTAGTTAAAATAATGAGAGAAGAGGGACGAATTATGTATATGGCAAATGATAATAGGTATGAAAAGATGATCTACAATCGTGTGGGGAAGAGTGGATTGAAATTATCGGCGCTATCACTGGGGCTGTGGCATAATTTTGGGGGTGTCGATTTATTTGAAAATAGTCGTGCTCTTGTAAGAAGAGCGTTTGATTTGGGGATTACGCATTTTGACTTGGCGAATAACTATGGGCCGCCTGCTGGTAGTGCGGAGGAGAATTTTGCAAGAATCTTAGAAAAGGATTTACAGCCGTATCGGGATGAACTAATCATTTCCACAAAAGCAGGATATGGGATGTGGGCTGGGCCGTATGGTGATGGTGGCTCGAAGAAATATTTAGTGGCTAGTCTTGATCAAAGCTTAAAGCGGATGGGGCTTGATTATGTGGATATTTATTATCACCATCGTCCAGATGAGGAAACGCCATTAGAGGAGACGGCCGAGGCTTTGGACTTATTGGTCCGTCAAGGTAAAGCGTTATATGTTGGTGTTTCCAACTATTCATCGGAGCAAACAAGAGAAATCGCGCGGATTTTTGAAGAGAAAAAAACGCCATTCATTATTCATCAGCCTTCTTACAGCATGTTTAATCGCTGGATCGAGGATGGATTGAAGGATGTTTTAGTGGAAAAACAGCTTGGAACGATTGCCTTCAGTCCACTTGCTCAAGGATTATTGACAGACCGCTATTTAAATGGAATTCCTGAGGATTCTCGTGCCAATCGGGAAACGGGACTATGGCTGCATAAAGAAAATGTGGATCAGACGATCGATAAAGTCAGAGCTTTAAACAATATTGCGAAAGAACGAGGGCAAACCCTTGCCGAAATGGCCGTGGCCTGGATTTTGCGTGATGGCATTGTCACAAGTGTACTGATTGGCGCAAGCAAGGTAAGCCAAATTGAAGACAATGTGAAGGCGCTGGATAATATTCGTTTTAGTGCGGAAGAGCTTGCTGCTATTGATAAGGTGCTAAAAGGATAAAGAGAAAACCACTGCTGGAGCAGTGGTTTTCTCTTTAATTAGCTAAGCGTTTGATCATTTCTAAACACATTCTTGCATTATGATAGGGACATTTCCAGGAATCGACGATATTTTCTTGTGTTTGATACTTTTCATCGCGGAGGGAAGAAATAACTTCGCCGTCTGCGTCAATGCGGGAGTACCATTCACCGCCCTCGCGCTTATCCTGGATAGTTGCTTGAATGTATTTCCATACATCCTCACTATACATTAAATAGTTTGGGATATCCGTTATTTCATAGGCGTTGTGGAAGCCAATTACTGCTTCAGCTTGTCCCCACCAGACTCTTGTTGCGTGAATGATGCCATTTGCCTTGTAATCCATAAGCGATCCATCTTCAGCAAGCCCTTCTCTAGCAACCTCCAGTGCCAGAAGTTTATTCATTTCTACTATATCTGGTCGATCGAGCTTCGTTACATTCAATGCTTCTGTTAAAAGCCAGCTCGTTTCCATATCGTGTCCAAACGAGAAAGTATCTTTTATACTATTCCAATTTTGATCAAAGGCAGCTTGGCAATAATGCTTTTGATGATCAAAAATATGTGTATGGAATAGTGTTAATAAATTATCGATTTTGCGTAATAGTCTTTCATCAGGCCAAATTTGGTAAAGATTCGTGTATGCTTCGATAATATGCAAATGGCTATTTGTTGTAAAGGCAGCATCTGCACCCTCATTTAATAGAACATTTTCCTTTTTAGTCCAGTCAGCATTAAATTCTTCCAAATAACCGTTTAATGCTTCAGAGTAGCAAACATCTTCGATAAGATAAAATAATTTTTGCGCTAAAGCTAATACTTCCACATCCTTAGACACCTTATAATACTCACTTAAGCCATAAAGCGCAAAGCTTTGGGCATAGACATGCTTTGATGAGATAACCGGCTTTCCTTTATAATCAACAAGCCAATAGATGCCGCCATTATCATGATCCCAAAGCTTGGTTTTCAAAAAGTCATAAGCATGATGGGCTGCTTCTAAATAAGCAGGGTCTTGTTTATATTGATACGCAGCGGAAAAGGTCCAAAGGTTTCTAGCGCCTAAAACGCCACCTTTATGGGATTCAGGATGAATTTTAAGATGGTAATCAACCACCCCGTAAAATCCGCCGTTCTCCTTATCCATTAGATTCAACCAAAATGGCAAAATACGATTCTCCAACTCTTCCATAAACTCTACTTTCTTCATGGTAACTCCTCCTCTTTTTTTATTCTTTACCCTTCAACAATATTGCGAATCCATTTTTTGTATAAGTTCTTTTTACCTCCAAGAGCTCGAATAAAATCAAGGGAGTTAGCAAGTGCATAAACAGAAAGCAATTATACGTCTATTGAGGCAGGTGGGAGTCCGACTAGACAAACACCGATTGTGTCTAGCCAGATTGTGCCGCCCCAGCCTTTAAATCAAAGCAGGAATTTTTAACAACGGTGAGTCAGCATTGTCGAAGAACTTTCCCTTTAAAAATGCAGCCTTTGTGGATGGAAATGCTGAAAAAATATGATCCTTATCTTTATTGCATTCATCTGTCTAAGATGGAGTATCAGGTTCTGTTAAATAAGAGATATTAAAAGGAATTTTTAAAGAATAAGAACCCCTTTTTTTCTTAGAATATGTCAACTAGTCTCCTTTTTCCTACTCTTAATAAAGAGTTTTTTTCTTTTTAATACCATACCTAGCAGATAATAAAGGGGTATTAACTCGACTATTAACCAAACTAGAACAAGATTAAAGGAGTAAAAATGTTCTTGATAAGTGGTTATATGTTTAACGTAATATAAAGCAATGACGTTCGATAAAGCTACAACAAAAAATGGTATAAAATTATTACCTTTATTTTTACTTAAGTAGAGAATACATTTATAAGCAGCAAATAAAAGGCATGAACTATGAATAAGCATACTACTTGTCCATACACCAATCAATAAAGGGTCAATCTTAGCTAATAAATTATTAGTGTCAATACTTCTAATCATTTCAAGGTAAGGTATTTGAAATGATTTGGCTAATTCAGGACCAAAATTAAGTAGCGTAAGGAGCCAGCCAAAAAAAACCATACAAGAAATTGTAATTTGCCCAATGAATAAATTTTTAAAAATGCCTTTCTTCATTTGAATTTCAGGTAATATAAAAAGAAAAACCACCCATTCTCCAACCCAAGATAAAACAGTTAAGCTATCTGTAAAAATTAACTTTGGATCATGGTAATGATAAAAAGCAGGAATCATGTCCAGGTTAATATCAAAAGTAAACAAATAAAACAAAAGAAACAAAGTAATAAAAATTAAGATGAACATGCCATCTGCTATATATATAATGGTAGATATCCCCAATCTAATTATAAACAGAATAGCAAGGGAAATGATTAATTGTAAAAACCAAAAAGGAGTTTCTCTAAGGTAGTTCACCCCAAAAAATAAAACAAAGCTTTGAATATCGTAGGACGCATAATAAATACACCATAAGAGCAGAAGGGTAATAAAGAAAAAATGAATCCATTTGCCAAAAACATGTTTTCCAAATTGTATCCACGGAGTATGTCTGCTATATTTATCAATAAAAACTAGGCACAAAATAATAATGATGCTAAGCAAAGACCCTAGTACAATACCTAACCAGCCTTGATAATTAGAACTACTTGTCAATGCAGAAATTAAAAAGACAGTGGCTTGTGAATTAAAGAATACAAATGTAAACCTAAATAATTGCCAATTAGTTTTTTTCATTTTTATCTCCTATTATGTTTCCTTTCCAGTGTCTATTATATTGAAGTTTGTTTTAATATTTATTGTTGTCTCAGCATAAACGTCTGACCAATTTTTTTGGAGTTTTTTCCAATTCTCTGGATCGTTCCAAACAATTAAAGAACCAAGGTGGAGAATATCTGCCTTTACTTCTTGTGATTTTCTTAATCCTTCCTTAAGATCTGTATGGATTTCTTTTTCTACTGCTCTAATGATATCTCGATGTAAACTTTTAACTTCTTTATCTTTCACATTTAAATAAATGAGACTAGCACTTCCATTCAAAGTAATTGTGAATTCCGGTCCATTTTCGGTTATTTTGAACGATTTTTCATTAGAAGTTTTATTAAATATAACGGTTGCATGCCCCTGACCTTCTATGTTCACTGTATAAAGGGGAGCAGTCACTTTTTTTTTCGCCCACGCTATTGCTCTGGATTCTTTCACGTTAACTATTCGAGTAAGTTTATTGTCTGTAAAGAGAGCTGAACCGCCAATTCCGCTCCAAGGAATTTTTTTCGAATCTTCTTCAACGGAAGGGACTTCTCCATAGCTTAAGTAAGGGATTACAAAAGCTGAATGATTGGCATTGGCCAAAAGGCACTCTTTGATATTTGTATTAACTAAATGTTCCTTTGTAACAAAAGCAGATAAGACATCTGTTGGAAATTGCTCATAAATTGGTGTTAATTGACTTACCTCCTTTGCAGTATTGGGAGCAACTAATATGCTGGAGCTAATTCTTATGTTGGCATTTCTTTGAATCCATTCTAAAAGTTCGTTTATACCATCTTCAGCATATTCTCTACCTAAAACGATAATTTTTGTTTCTGACAATAATAACTTTCTTGATAAATCCTTTTGAATGGTTTGAAGTGCTTCTGGTATGTTGCTTCCCGTCTTTGAAAGTAATGAGTAAGAGCTTCCTTCTGAGCTGCCAGGCGAATTAACGGTCATTACTCTATTGGGGAGAGGTGTAGAGATTGTTACCTCTACAGTATTAGGGTCTTTTCCATTATCAATAAATATTCCAGTAACAAATACCAGTTCATTTAATTCATGTTTAGACCAGCAACTCGTTAAGAATGGGATAGTAAGTAATAGGAGAAGGATAGTTCTTATTCTTTTCATTTGTCTTTTTCCTTCCATAGTGATCTTTTTCTTGCAAATGCATCTGTTTTCCTTTTGGATGAGCGATGTGGAAAGCGGAATAATCCATCTTTCCAATCAGCGAGTACAAGAGGAGCTATTGGCTGTAAATATGGGGTTCCAAATGATTTAAGGCTTACCATGTAGGCAAATAATAAAAAACCACCAATATAAACTCCGATTAATCCCATTATTCCTCCAAGCAATAGTAGCGGAAAACGAAGCAATCGAAAAATAAGATTTAGTTCTAAATGAGGAATTATATAGCTCGCAACTCCTGTTACAGAAACCACGATTACCATAGGGGCTGAAACAATTCCAGCCTGAACTGCTGCTTGCCCGATAACAATACCCCCGATAATCGATACGGTTTGTCCGATAGGTTTAGGTATCCTCATTCCTGCTTCTCTTAAAGCTTCAAATGTTATTTCCATAATAAAAGCTTCCGTTAAAGAGGTGAAGGGAATATTTTCCCTAGCGGCAGTAATAGTTACCAGTAAGTCAGATGGAATAACTTGTGGATGGAATGTTGTAAGTGCAACATAGATAGCTGGAAGAAAAATTGAAAGAATAGAAAAAAGAAATCGAATGATTCTGATCCAGCTTGCTGTAAAATAGTTTTGATAATAATCTTCAGCAGATTGTAATAAGGAAATGAGTGTAACAGGAGTAATAATGGAAGTTGGACTTCCATCCATCATTATTCCTATTCTACCTTCCAAGAGAGAAGCAGCTAAAATATCTGGTTTCTCTGTGTATTGTAGAATGGGGAAAGGGAAATTTTTAGTATTTAAGAATTCTACTAGATATGTCACACCAAATATACCATCAATTTTGATATGTTTAATTCTTTGCTCGATGTCCTCTAATACCTCTGGTTTATAAAGGCCTTCTACAAAAATGATATAAATCTTACTTTTGGTATATTTGCCCACTTGGTATTCTTTTACTTTTAAATCGGTATGTTTTATTCTGTGCCGAAGCAAGGATAGGTTTATTTGAATATCTTCAATAAAAGCTTCTTGTGGACCAATAATAACCATTTCATTTTGCGATTCAGTTACAGTTCTGGTACTATAGCGAACAATATTAAAAGCATACATAGTAGGATGATCATCGAAAATCAATATAACATTACCGCAAGTAATCAAGGAGGCAGCTTCATTAGCAGATTTTACTTGTTCGTATGGAATGTTAAATGCTTCTCCTTTGTTCAGTGAGATAACAAAATTAGACCAATTGCTAGTCTTTTCATTTACCAAATTCCGTGTAATATAATCTCGTAGCACATCATTGTCCACAATGGAAGGTATATAGGCGATAACACAAGAGTGGTTATAAATGTGGAAAGACTTATAAACGATATCTGAAATATCTTTGAATTGAATTTTGATTAAATTAATATAAGATTGAGTCAATACAATTACTCTCCTTAAATCCTATTTCAGTTTCTTATTATATAAAAGTTTAGAAATACTATTCATCAAACATAAAAAAGATAATATTTTTGACTAAATGTATAATTAGCATGAAATTAATAAATGATTGTAGGGATGAAAGCAAAGCAATTTCATAAAGAAGATGTAGATGAAGAGGATACAGGATGTTAGTTTTTATTTTTGTTAAATTTATATGAGACAGTAGAAGATAGGTTAACATCAAAAAAAGGAGCAAGAAATAATAGTGGGCTTCTTTTTTGATGCAAATTGAAAGTCACTTTAACTGAGGCACAATGTACTTTGTCAAAAAAATCGTCAACGGCAGGGCAAAAGATACCTCTAAAAATAAAACCCTGCAGTCGTGTACTGCGCCGCTCTGTTGATGAAAACAATAATCTTATATTCAATAGGTCTACCCTTTTAATATCTGTATATTAGTTATACAAGTAAATGGCAATATTAATAATAGGGAGAATGCATAAAGAAAGGGGAAGAGGATGCTATCCATGTTCCCCGTTAATTTATAAATGAAAGGTATTTTTTTTCAAACGAGCAATAATATACTCTCCTTGCAGAAGCATAAATAGAAAAAACAATGGGATGGCAAGAAAGACGAGTTTACGGTGCCATTGTAAGTTGCGATGAAGGAGAAATGCCGAAAACAAGTTAGTCAGCAGAAAATTAGTCATAAAAAAATCACCCTTTTTTCTCTTAGTGTGATAAGAAAGAGTGATTTTTATTCAGGAGTCAGCAGCTGCAATAGCTTAAAGTGCAGACCGAGATGTTGGGAACACAGGCATATCTAGCTTTTTCCCATATGTATTGGATTGTATAGCATTCATTCTATCTCATAAATAAGACTTCGTTGAATATTAGAGGAAAAAAATATATATTTGGAATAACATGACAAGAAAACCGCCTTTATTATTATATTTTTATCGTTTAAATCCTATAGTTAGGAATTTTCTTATTCTAATCAAAGACTCACTAGTCCAGTATTAAGAATCAAAGCTCTTTGAAAAATTTATTTGCTGCGTTGTAAAGGTATTTTGACAAAAGAAGTAATTACCACTCCAACCTTTATTCCGAGCTGGTATTATCTGTTCATTTCAACAGACTCGCTATAGCACAGGCTTTTTGTTTAACTTATTTTGTTTTCCCATTTATTCATTTTTTTATCTAGTAAGACATACAGCTCTTCTTCTTGATTAGAAAGCTTATAAAATAATGATAAGGCAACAAGGAGAGTATCAACACATTCTTCCTTAATGTCTTCTTTATTGAGCTGTTTATAGTCGCTTCCACTTGCATTTGAATAAGAAAGCACAGCCTGCGACACTTCCCCAGCTTCTTCTGATAACTTTAATGCCATTTGCTCCAGTGTCTTTGGCTCCAAGTTACTCAGCTTCCTTACTCTCTCTAAGTAGTTGTTCATGGTATTCTCTCCTTACACTTATTTAAATATAGGTTAGTTAAATCCATTGATAGCCTTCAATTTATTAAGATAGGATAGCGCTTTTCAATTAGCTACACTGCTGATTTATATAAAAGAGTGTGTTACATAACATTTAACATTATTGATAAATATCTTTTTGCGTATGGATAATGTCAAATAATTCTTTCAATATATTTTGATAAGATAAATCTGTGGAGGAAGATAGTGTCTGTAATTGACGAATAGCACCTTCACAAACACCCCATCTTGTATAAGAACTTTGAGTTTCTTCTAAAATAAAACTTATTAATTCTTTTTGCTCTTGTGATAATTCATCCCAACTTATACACTTGTCAAGTAATTTTCTTATTTCCCTAATAGCTGATTCTTGATCGTCGGCTGAATTAGCTGATTTATACGGAAATAAAACTTGATTCGTTTGTTTTGTAATCTCAATGTTATTTTCTAAACGTAAAATATTATAATCTAAAATATCAGAACTACTTATATTCAGCTTTATTTGATCGGAATATCTAAACTGATAACCTAAACTTCCAATAAAATGTGTGGATAAATCCATTGCACTTTTTTCGATCTCTTTTCCATAAACGTCTATTAAGCGTTTTGACAGCCAATTTAGTTCTTTATAATGTCTTTCTTGCATGTAACTTTGTAATTCTTCATCATTTTCGCCCAAAGAGATATTATACAATTCCGAGATTTTCTCCGTCCCATAAATGGAGTGCTTTACTCGAAGCTGGGAATGAAATAGCTGTTTATCATATGGACTTCCTTCCAGCAATAACGTATCTTGTTGTTCGTCAACTTTTTCGTCAACTTTTTGAATAATAGAAAGAATCAATTGTGATTTTGTAGAGAAGTAATTATAAAATGTACTTTTGGAAACTTTTGCTTGTTCCAAGATATCTTGGATTGCAGTATCATGATAGCCTTTTGTTCGAAATAATTGTTTAGCTGCTTCAATGATTTTTTCTTTTTTACTCATACAATTTTAACTCCTTAAAATATGATGGTTATCATTATAATACCAATCTACCATAAAAACAGACTCGAGTACAGAAAAATAAACTTTGGTTTATTTTTAAGAGAGGATGAAAAGATAAAAGCCCCTCATGTAATATCAATAAGGGCTTTTATCTTTTTCTATTTATTAAAAAAATTTAAGACGCGATTATTAATTTGTTCTGGCTTCTCCATCGACATCAAATGACCAACTCCTTTTATAATCTCTGTCATAATATGAGAAGAGGAGTTCTTGGCACGATTAAAAGCTTCCACTGGATCATACATTACTTCTTCTTCTCCAAGTAACAGAAGAATTTGAGTCTGAATTTGAGCTAATTCCTCGTCCTCAAATACATAGGGGAATGCTTGTTTCACCTGAGTTGCTTTTGGTGGAGAAGATACAGTGTCCTTCATTCCAGCTATTAATTGTTGTTTTATAAGAGGGTCAACAATATAACGGTTATTAAAAATCCAGTTTAAAAAGTTGTTAACTCCTGCTTCATTACTAACCAATCCGATAGCGTAAGAATAGAATTCAGGCTGAAAAGGAATATAAGTAGCAGCTGGGCTCATAATAACAGCTTTATTCACCTTATCAGGGAAAAAGGTCAAGAAATTAACCGTATGTAAAGCACCATAGGATAAACCTACAATATTTGTTTTAGCAATTTTCAAAGAGTCTAGCACTTCATTTAACCAAGAGGCATAGCTTAATCGATTAGAGAATGGTTTCTCTGCCATGCTTTTATTTGTATCACCTAAAATATCAATACAAATGACTCTATAATGCTTACTCCATTCTGCCACATTTGGATACCACATGGTCGAACTCATTTTAGCACCATGCAAAAGGAGTAGTGGGGGAGACAACTTATCTCCACTCTCAATTATATAGGTCTTTCCATAAGACGTTTCTACAAAATAAGAGGAAAATTGTGTTGGCCATAATGCTTTTAATACGTTATCGTAAGATTGAATGTATGTACTTTTTGGGTCGTCTGACTTTAAATGATTCATTTCAATTCCTCCACATAGTTGTTTTTACCAAAACTCACCAATCGTTTTAGTTAAGTTTTAAGAAATAAATTATGACTGATTTTAGATCACTGTTTGTTAAGAGTTCTTAAGTTACAAATAGATTAATAGATGGAACTTTTGTAAGTCGATTTAAATAATTCCCCAATATCTCTAAATTTCAAAGCCATATCGAATTTCCAGATATCCTTTCTCCTTTTAAAAGAGTACCCATAAGGCAGATGACTTAATAGAAGAGATACTGTTTATTCAGCTTTATTCGATGGAGACTTTATAAAAAAACATAGTATAAATGCGATGACGATTAGAATCAAGCCGGATATAAAGGCATTCTTAAGACCATTCAACAACGGAATAAAGGAAGAGTCTTCGTAATAGCTTGAATATTTGGTCACGGTAGCCGACATAACTCCCACCATGACTGCGGAGCCTAGTGAGGCAAACACTTGTCGAACAGTATTATTTATTGCAGAACCGTGACTTATCAAATCATTAGATAACGCATTTATTCCCGCAGTGGCTAACGGCATCATGACAAATCCCATACCTAGCATTCTAAATGAATAAAGACAAACAATCCACCAAGTAGCTGTATTGTTAGAGAGGTATAAGAATGGAAAAGTTGCTGCCGCTAGAATGAACATGCCCATTATTGATATTTTTTTAACGCCATACTTATCAAATAATTTCCCTGATATTGGAGAAATAATACCCAGTACAATCGCACCAGGAAGCAATATTAGCCCCGATTGAAGTGCTGAGAAGCTCTTTATAGTTTGTGTATAAATAGGTAAAAGAATTTCAAATCCAATCATTGTCATAAAAATAATAGAAACGATCATTGTAGACAATGTAAATGTTCTACTTTTAAAAACTTGTAACTCCAAAAAAGGTTGGGTGAGTTTAAATTGTCGATGGGAAAATAAGATTATGATTAGGAGACCAGCTATGCAAGAGAACCCTGTAATTTTATTTTGCCACCCTATATTACCTGCAACGCTAATCCCATATAGAAGGGAACCTAAACCTAAGCTACTAAGTATAATAGAAAGGATATCAATCTTCGGTTTATTTAAATTAATGACGTTTTTCAAATAGAAGCATGCCAGCAACATGTTAATCACAGCAATTGGGAGAATAATATAAAATAAGTATCGCCAATTAAAATAATCAACAATCCACCCAGATAAAGTAGGAGCAATAGCGGGAGCAAATGCAATAACAATTCCTACTAACCCCATAGCCTCTCCTCGTCGTTCAACCGGATATACTAAAAACATTAATGTCTGCATTAAAGGAATAATCAATCCTGAACCAACCGCCTGGATGATACGTCCTAATAACAGTATGTTATATGTAGGGCTGAGAGCACAAATTACTGTGCCTATTACAAAGCTTACCATTGCTGTCATATATAATGTTCTATTATTTATTGTATTTAACAAAAATGCTGAAGTGGGAATCATGATGCCACTGATCAACATAAATGCAGTAATGAGCCATTGTGCGTTAATAGCACTAATGTCTAAGTCAACCATTATCTTTGGCAAAGCTGTGACCAATAACGTTTGGTTTATGATAGTTAAAAAAGTACCAATCATTAAAACGATGACAAATCCGGCTCTACTAAATGGATTTCCATTAATGTCAATTGGATGTGTTCTAATATTTGTCATTCTTCTTATCCACCTTTTCTATAAAATTGTACTAAGGTATATTTTTTTGAACTCGAGTACAATATCATGATAAAAGTGAATAACAAGGATGTCAATAACTTTTTTGATCCGGCACCACTATTTGATGAGCAAAATTAGGACTGGATATGATTTTCAGTTGTCGTTTATTCATACTCTTTAATGATTCTTAAATAGCAACAAAGAATAACTTTCTTTTCTCGCCAATATAGATAGGATGAAAGAGATAGCTCATTGCAGAATTTTTTCCCGTTTTTCTTTCCAAGATAATAGTTTCACTACATGACGATATGCATTTACAGATGGAAAAGGTGCTGACCATTTATTTGCTTTTTTTCTATATAAAAAGAAAAAGGAGTGGGTCAGAATGACAATAGGCTTTGATTGTGCTACCAAATTAACAGAGAAAATGGCAAAAGACTTGTATGGAGCAGGATTTCGTTATGCCGCACGCTATTTAGGGGATAGCTGGAAGTCCTTTAATAAGAAAGAGGCTGAAGTGATTCAGAAGGCAGGAATAAAGCTAATTAGTATTTTTCAAAAAAGCGCTAATAAGATTTCCTATTTTACAGAAAAGCAAGGAACAGTAGATGGGAAGGACGCAGAAAAGTGGGCAAAGGCAGTTGGACAGCCGGCAGGAACCGCTATTTACTTTGCAGTTGATTGTGAGGTTACAGGAAAGCAAATGGCACAAATCCAAGCTTACTTTGCGGCTGTGAAAAAGGAACTAAAATCCTACAAAATAGGCGTATACGGTTCCTATGGAGTAATGCATGCCATGAAGGGGGAAGTTGATTACTTATGGCAGACCTATGCATGGTCACGGGGAGAAGTCGCTCCCTTTATTCATATGTATCAACATGAAAATAATATCATCCTAGAAGGCGTCAACATTGACCGGAATCAGATTATGCAAAGTCCTGGACACTGGGGAGCAGACAAAATGCAGGCGAATAAGTACACTGTTCAGCATGAAACAGGTGCCTTTCTAACAGCAGCAGATGCTAAAGCTGGCCAAAATAAAAAGGGAATCGTCAAGCCAGGAACATACTCGATTTTTAACAAATCCCAAGGAATGATAAATGTCACGAAAATAGCAGGAAAACCGGGATCATGGATTAACCCGCAGCAAGAAACAGTCCACATCGTCTCCAGTGGTGAAACGTTAACGAAAATTGCCAATATCTATGGAACAAGCCTTTCATCCATCCAAGCAAAAAATCCACAGATTAAAAATGTGGACCTTATTTACCCTGGGCAAGCGATAAAAATCTGAATTGACTAGACATATTTTGTGGAAAATGAAGGGTTTTCAAAGGCGAAGAGCGAATAAAAAGGTGAGGTGAAAAAATAGATGAAAAAGATAGAAAAAGAAGTTCGATGGGGAATTATTGGCTGTGGAGATGTGACAGAAGTAAAAAGTGGACCAGGCTTTCAACTAGCTGAAAACTCAAAGCTAGTGGCAGTTATGCGCCGCAATGGTGAATTGGCTAAGGATTATGCGGAGCGTCATCATGTTTCCAAATGGTATGACGATGGAGAAGCGCTAATAAATGATCCAGATGTCGATGCTATTTATGTCGCTACTCCACCAGCTTTTCATAAAGAATATGCACTTCTTGCCGCAAAAGCAGGGAAACCAGTGTATGTTGAAAAACCAATGGCAAGAAATTATCAAGAGTGCCTAGAGATGATTGAAGCATGTAAACAAGCAGATGTGCCTTTATATGTTGCCTATTATCGACGTGCACTTCCTCGTTTTCTAAAAATAAAAGAAATAGTCGACAGCGGTGTGCTTGGGGATATTCGCTTTGTGCGAACAATCCAATACCAGCCACCTTTAAAAGATGATCAAGCATGGAGAGTGCAGCCAGAACTTGCAGGCGGTGGACTATTCCTTGATTTAGCGAGCCATACATTGGATATTCTGGATTTTCTGCTTGGACCGATTAAGGAGGCAGAAGGATTCGCAACCAACCAAAATGGCAGCTACGAAGCAGAAGACATGGTGACCGGCAATTATCTATTTGAATCAGGTGTGCATGGAACAGGGACATGGTGTTTTGGCGCCTATGACCATATGGACGAAAACGAAATTGTCGGAAGCAAAGGGAAACTGACTTTTGCAACCTTTGGGAATGGTCCCATTACGTTAACAACCTCAGAAGGAACGGAAGAGTGGGTAATCGAAAATCCACGTCATATTCAGCAGCATATGATTCAATTGATGGTGGATGAGTTAACTGGAAAAGGCACTAGTCCAAGCACAGGCGTAAGTGGAGCAAGAACCAACTGGGTAATGGATCAGCTGATTAAAGGGTATTATGGGGAAAAGGCATCTCGTTGAGAGGTGCTTTTTTGTGTGGCAGCGCTGACTTTGTTTTGGCTGATATTTTCCAAGTTTGGCTGATTACCTCTGAGCTTTGGCTGATATTTTCCAAGTTTGGCTGATTCTCTCTGAGCTTTGGCTGATATTTTCCAAGTTTGGCTGATTACCTCTGAGCTTTGGCTGATATTTTCCAAGTTTGGCTGATTCTCTCTGTACTTTGGCTGATATTTTCCAAGTTTGGCTGATTACCTCTGAGCTTTGGCTGATATTTTCCAAGTTTGGCTGATAGCCTCTGTGTTTTGGCTGATATTTTCCAAGTTTGGCTGATTACCTCTGAGCTTTGGCTGATAAATCCCAAGTTTGGCTGATTCTCTCTGTACTTTGGCTGATATTTTCCAAGTTTGGCTGATTCTCTCTGTACTTTGGCTGATATTTTCCAAGTTTGGCTGATACCCTCTGTACTTTGGCTGATAAATCCCCAGTTTGGCTGATACCCTCTGTACTTTGGCTGATTCGCCCCTTACTTTGGCTGAAAAACCGGTTATTTTTGCTGATCATCTCCTTTATTTCAGCATATTAATGACAATATTGCTAAAAAATTAACTTTCTATCTTACGACACTCTTTCATAAACCAGTTTTCTTTTCAAAAAATAAAATCCCGAAGCACCATCTTCTGCTTCGGGATTTTTCCTATTTTTAACTTTATTTCGAACTTGCAGTAGCTCTTCGGATAAAAAACGATAGCACTAATGCAACACTCGCAATAATTGTAGCTACAATAAAAGCGTCATTAATTCCGCTGATTGTAGATGCTTGAGTTGCTTTTCCATAAATCGTAGAAATCGCTAGGGTTTGGCCTGCTCCAGTCGGAAGTCCTGTGAGACCAGCTAAGCCTTGACCAAGCTGAGCTAATTTCTCTGCAATATATGGGTTGGCAGACGAGATAATGTTGTTATAGTTATCTAAATGAAAAGCGGTACGATTAGTCATAACTGTGATTAAGAAGGCAGTACCAATACTTCCCGCAACCGTTCTTGCTGTATTGGAGACAGCAGTCCCATGGCTTGTTAAGCTTAATGGAAGCTGGTTCATTCCCTCTGTCATTACCGTCATCATAATAAACGACATCCCGAACATCCGGAAAATATAAAGCATCATGAGATGAGAATAAGATGTCTGCATCGTTAATTGAGTGAAGCCCCATGTGGTGAGAACCGTAATGACTAAACCGATGATCGCTAGTGGTCTTGCCCCGAAGCGGTCAAAAAGTTTACCGGAAATTGGTGACATGATTCCCATCACAATCGCACCTGGCAACATTAATAATCCTGAATCGAGGGCAGTGAAGCCACGGATATTCTGCAAATAGATTGGTAAAAGCAGCATTGCCGCAAACATTGCCATATTGACAATCATGCTTACTAATGTTGTTAAAGTAAAGATACTATATTTGAATACACGTAAGTCCACCATTGGCGCTTCTGTTGTCAGTTCTCTCCAGACGAAGAGGCATAAGAAGATTACTCCGATAACAAGAGAAAGAACAACTACTCTGCTATCCCAGCCGTTATTTCCTGCTTCACTGAAACCATAAAGTAAGGAGCCTAGGCCGACTGTACAAGTGATAAAGCCAATTGTATCAAAGACTGGATTGGATACTTTCGTTACATCCTTCATCCACAGAATAGCGATAATTAAATCGAGAATGCCAATTGGAATAACAAGCTCGAATAAAACTCTCCAAGAATAATGACCGATTAACCAGCCTGATAAAGTTGGCCCAATGGCTGGGGCGAAAATCATAACGACGCCCATAATTCCCATTGCTGTTCCGCGTTTTTCGGGTGGAAAAATAATTAAAAAGACGGTCATTAAAAGTGGCATTAGTAAACCGGCACCTGCTGCTTGGATGATACGCCCAATTAGGAGCATCGAAAATCCAACAGAGGTTGCACAGACAATGGATCCGATAGTAAACGCGGAGATTGCTGAAATCAGCAGTTTCCGTGTTCCTAGTTTATTGATTAAAAATGGGGTGATTGGGATAAACACTCCATTTGTCAGCATATATCCAGTGGACAGCCATTGGACAGTACTTGTTGATACATTTAAATCGTTCATGATATGTGGAATGGCCACATTTAGTAAAGTTTGGTTCAGAATAGCGACAAATGCACCTAGCATGAGGGCAATAATCACTTTCCCGCGGTGGATTTCTTCGCCCATTTCAAGTGGTTTATAAGGCGCTTTTGCTGTTTTTGATTCTTTGGCCACAGCTGCTGGCTCCTCTTCATCCGCTATTTCGTTAGATTCGACCGCATTAGCAAGGCGTTCCTCTTCATCGGATATTCCTTCATTTGTTTCCATTGCTTCTGCTACGCCATCTTCTTTCTTCGATGGCTCTTCTTGTTTCACCATCTCTGATTTTGTAAGGGATGACGCAGTGTCATTTTCCTTCTTGGCATCTTCCATAACGCGGTTTGGTTCTGCTACTGTCTTCTTTTTTCGTAAAAGAAGATTGATGATCAGCAGGAGGAGGATGCTTCCTATAATATAGCTTGTGATGTAAGTGGTCATATCCATCACCTACTTATGAATTCTTACGGAAACGTTCATACCTGGAATTAGCTTTAGTCCGCCGTAGTTATCGATAGAGATTGTTACCGGAACTACTTGTGTTTCTTTTGTATAGTTTCCTGAGCTGTTGTTGCTTGGCAGAAGGGAGAATGTTCCTGCTGTTGCAAGTCCCAAGCTGTCTACTTTCCCTGTTAAAACAGTCTCTGGGAAGGCATCTACATATAAATCAACTTCTTGGCCAACTTTTACTTTGTTAATATCTGTTTCATCGACATTTGCTGTAACCCATAGATTTTCTAAATCATAGCTTTTAGCAAGGGAAGTTCCTGCAGCAACAAATGTATTTGGAACAGCGCTAGATTGAACAATGGTACTATCTTCTGGAACGGTAATATCCATTTTATTTGTACCTGATTCTGTTACAACTTCTACAGTACCGATTTTTTGGTTTTTGTTAAAAGAAGTACCTGCTTCGCCTTTCCAATCCGTTAATTTCCCTGTTGCTGGTGATGCGATGCTGATTTGTTGTCCAGCAATTTGTGCATTATCTGTTTTGATATAGGAAACAGATTGATCGTAGAAGTAATAGCCGGCAAACCCTCCGCCAACTAACACAATCAATAGGATAATATTTAATAAAATCATGCGTTTACTATTCATGGTTGTTCCTCCTCAATTTCATTTAAAATGGTCAGTATTTTTTCATTTAGCTCAAGTAATTTGTTTATGTCTTCCTCTGGAAGCTGCATAACTTCTCTCACTTTGCCCGCTAGAATGGAAGTTCCGGCGAAATATTGCTGCATGACGTGCTGACCTTCTGCAGTTAGTTGGATGTTGACCGATCGACGATTGTTTTCAGGAATGGTTCGTTCAATTAATTGTCGTTGGGATAGTCGATCGATAACGCCACTAACGGTGCTTTTGGTTAAAGATAGTTTTGTTGCAAGTTCTCCAATGCCGATATTAGGGCAGAAATAAATTCTGTACAGTGTCTTTAGCTGCACGGCTGTTAAATCCAGTTTCTTCGCATCAAGGTGCACTAGGTGGTTATAGGCTTTATTAATGCGAGAATAGGAGCGGATTAATTCATTATTTAACGACCCGTTCATCTGAAATTTTTCTCCCTTTCTAATAGTTTTTATCAGAACTGTTCGTATGCGAACTATTGGATTTTCGCATATTTTTTTAAAGAAGTCAACGGATTTGGTGAGATCTTGTTAAGGAAATCACTAATTTATTAATCAGCTGTAAATGGTTTGTTTCCTTCTTCAAAAAGAGCGAGAAAGGCATCGACTACGTTTGGGTCAAACTGCTTTCCTTTATTCAGCCTAATTTCGTGGAGAATTTCCGCTAAAGGAAGTTCTTTTCGATAGACGCGTCCAGAAGACATCGCGTCGAACGTGTCTGCTACTGCGACGATACGAGCGAGCAAGGGGATTTCTTCTTCTTTTAATTGTCGTGGATATCCTTTTCCGTCAAAACGTTCGTGGTGATATAAGACAATATCTAATATTCCGTTGTTTTTATATTGCTTCACATGTTTAATGATTTCATACCCTTTTGTTGTATGTGTTTTTATTAATTCGTATTCTTCTTCTGTTAACTTTCCAGGCTTTGTTAATAAAGATTCTGGGATGCCAATTTTCCCAATATCGTGCAGAAGTCCGCCGATATGAATAACCTCACATAAATGATGGGGGAGCTTCATTTTTTTGGCGATTTTCATGGCGTATTTTGCGACGTTTTTCGAATGGTGCATCGTATAGGAATCTCGGGAGTCTAGTGCGTTTGAAAGTACTTTTGTTAAAGCTAAATTATCTTCCATCACTCTTTGCACACGGGACATAAAGGCAACGGATATGAATGTGATAAGAAGGTAGGTTAATAAATAGGTAATAAAAGTAAGCATAGACGAAGTATGTGGATCAGGAATGAAAAAAAATCTACAAACAACGACTAGAAACGTCAACATTACAATCTTCCAAAGAGAGCTATTGTAGAAGCCGAGTCCCAGAAAAATAGAGCATAATATATATAAAATAAAGTAATTATCATGGTTTTGCAGAATATAGCGATTTAAAATGACACTAATGATAAAGAGAATAAAGAATAAATAACGAAAATAAGCAGGATTATTCCAAATTCGATGATGCATATCGGACCTCCAGTGCTAATCTTAATCGAACAAACCTCTATTAATGGAAGCATTCCCTATTCTTCTAATTTAATAAGCTTTGCGAGGGAGAAATATTTTCTAAAAAAAAGCTCATACTACAAAAATGAAAATAATTCCTGAGGTGATCAGATGAATGACCAACAACGTTCCTTTTTTGATCGATTAGTTTCCATTCAAGAAAAATATACAAAAGAGGCGCAAGAGTATTGGAGTTTGTATTCAAACATAGATTCATGGCAATTTTGGGTGGTGCTGCTTATGTTAGTTGTTCCCCTGATCGTCTTATATTTTACCATTGACCGCAAGCGGATTTTCATCATTGGTTTCTTTGGATTCGCCGTGCATATGTTATTTTTCTATGCAGATGCAACTGGTATTCGTTTTGGGTTATGGGCCTATCCATATCAAATGCTTCCTTTCTTACCAAGCTTTTCGTTAGATGGGTCGATTATTCCAGTTGCGGTTATGCTAGTATTTCAATGGACATTAAAACACGGAAAGAACTTCTATCTATATGCCGTCATTTTAGCAGCCATTTTTGGTTTTGGCTTTAAACCATTGTTAACAAGCATTGGATTATTTGAACCATATAAATGGGTTAACTTTTTTCATATCTTCTTGATTTATTTGCTCCTATATATTGGTGGATATTTAGTAACAAAACTATTTATGAAATGGCAAGAAGACGAGTAATTTATCTGATTTCGGCAAGGATAAGAAAGAACATTTTAGTATAGATTGGAGTCTATTCCATGCTCGTTCTTATCCTTATTGTGCTTTTATTTAATACGCTAGCCTATAGCATACCAAAACGTTTAACTCCTATTGAAATGTTGACAACAACACTATTTGCGATGTTAATTCAGTTATTAACAGATATCTATCTTAGTTTGAAATATAATATCTATGGTTACTTCGAAAAAGGACCGGATTGGGAAAGCTTTATCTATATTCTGGGAATTTACCCTGCGGTCAATATTATTTTTCTCAATTGCTTTCCGTATAAAAAGAGGCTCAGGAATAAGATAGTTTATGTTTTTGTCTTGGTCGTCCTTGCCATGATCTTTGAAACGATATTTATTTGGAGCGGTACCTTCTATTTAAATGGTTGGAAGCAATCATATTCTATATTTACTTATCCAGTTCTTTATGTCACGCTCCTTCTCTTTCATCAATTTACGGTGAAATTATTGAAAAGAAGCAGGAGAGAAAGCGACCATTAAACTGCCTCCAATTTGGTATAATAAAGGAAATACTAAAATCTTAGGTGGTTTGACATGACAATTCTTCTATTTATCATCGCCGGTATAGCCGAAATTGGTGGAGGCTATCTTATTTGGCAATGGCTTCGCGAAGGAAAACCCTATTATTGGGGGAGTTTTGGCGGGATATCGCTCGTTTTATATGGTGTTATTGCAACCTTCCAATCTTTTATGTCCTTTGGTAGAGTATATGCTGCATATGGAGGAATTTTTATTATTCTCTCCGTATTATGGGGGTGGGGCATAGATAGAAAAACACCAGATATATATGACTGGATAGGGGCAGGAATTTGTTTAATAGGTGTAATGATAATGGTTTTTGCACCGCGTCATTAATTGCTCGTTTTGGGATACTTCCTTTCAAATGTGTAAAGTGATTCCTCTATAAATCCTCTTGAATAAATATCCCCTAGGAATAAGCATCTTTTACAGGGACAAAAGTAGGAATAGTTTCCATGTAACTAGAGTGGATAATCATTCGCAATTCAACAAGAGATAACATGAAAATAGGGTGATTGACATTAAAATAACGTTCCATGCCTTTTTAAATAATATGACATTAATAATTGCTTTTATGTTTTTGGCACTTCAGTTAAAAGAATATCTTGTCTTGCGATATAAAAATATTCTCAAGTATATGTGGGTTACTCCAATCGTTGTTAGTCTATTAAGTATTGCAGCCATGTGGGAACCACTAATTTATGGGGAGGTGCGATTGGATTTACGAGGTGTTCCGATTTTTTATATTTCTTATTTATTGGGATGGAAATGTGGATTAATCTCGACCATCCTACCGGCTTTATATCGTTATCAGCTTGGTGGAACCGTTGTAATGGAAGGAATATTTCAGGCAATCATCCTGCCCTTTATAATAGGCGCTTTTTTTAAAAATAAGAAGTCCCATAATCCACCATATTCCATTGTAAATATGAAGCATATGCTAAGCGCATTTTTCTGCTACCAGATCTTAAGGTTATTCCTTATTCTGCAGACAACTCATGTTTCGTTTATGACAGTAATTGTCCTGATAGTATTCGAGTTCATTGCCGTTCTCAGCATTTTTTTTATGCAAAATGGGGTAAGTAGAAAACAATTATTACGAAAAGAACTAGAATATTATTCAAGACATGATAGTATGACCGATTTATACAATCTTCGTTTTTTTCGGACCAATGTTGAAAAATTAATGCAGCATAATGTTCCCATTGTCATTGCCATGATGGATGTGGATTATTTTAAAAAATATAACGATACCCATGGGCATCCAGCTGGTGATGCTGTACTACGTACGATTGCACAGTTATTAAATGATACGATGAGACAAGAAGACGTGTTTGCTCGATATGGCGGCGAAGAATTTATAATGTGCTTTACCAAAATAACGAATATGCCAACAGCTGCAACTATTGCCGAGCGATTTCGGAAAAATGTGGAAGAGTATCGATTCTTTGGGGAAGAGACACAGCCTAATGGAAAAGTAACCGTTTCTGTTGGAATAGGTGGTCTTTCTGCGGGGAAATCACTAGACGAATTAATAAAAGAGAGTGACCAAATGCTATATAAGGCGAAGAAATTAGGAAGAAATGTAGTAGTCTGCAGTTCCTCCTAGGCGAGAGTCTGCCCTTCTTAATGAATCGATTTCCATAGAAAAAGACAATTCCGCTGTGATTGAAAAAGGTGGAATTGTCCTATTATAAAGTTTACTTCTGTGATTCACTTGCAAAGACAGTTTCCAACTCTTTCATTAATAATGCTGCGCCTTCTTTACTTAACACAAGCTTTCCATTCCCAACCGTGATATTATCGGGGGAGACTTCTCCTGTAATGGCACATTCTTCAAAAGCTTTATATTTTTGGAAGACAATTTTTTCCCCTTCGACAAAAATTTCTAAAGGATCTTTAATTTCAATTCCTAATGTTCTTCGCAATTCTCTTGGAATAACAATACGACCCAATTCATCCACTTTACGAACAATTCCTGTGCTTTTCATACTTTTCCCTCCCTATACAATTTTTAATATATATCCTATATTTTAACATACAGTCTCGGAAAATGAAGAAATATTTTGAAGTAAAGATAACTTGCTGAAAGCATATCACTAGAATTAGCTACTAGGTTTCCACTATACTTTTTTTGAAGAGGAAATCTTTTCTAATTCATAGAAGGAGGATATTAATCATGCATACAACTATTCCACAAATCACGCTTAATGACGGTCTTGTTATTCCAGCAATTGGTTTTGGTACTTATAATTTACGAGGAGCAACTGGGGTTCAGGCCATGACATCAGCAATAGACATGGGCTATCGGTTACTAGATTCTGCATTCAATTACGAAAATGAAGGCGCAGTTGGAGAAGCAGTTCGCCGTAGCACCGTAAGCAGACAACAGTTATTTATTACCTCCAAACTTCCAGGACGCCATCATCAATACGACAAAGCCATCTATACCATCCAAGAATCACTATACCGCACCAAATTAGATTATTACGATTTATTCCTAATTCACTGGCCAAACCCAAAAACAGACTTATATGTAGAGGCATGGCAAGCCTTAATTGATGCCCAAAAATGGGGACTCATCCGCTCCATCGGCGTATGTAACTTCCTGCCAGAGCATCTCGACCGCTTGAAAAAAGAAACCGGCGTACTGCCAAGCATTAATCAAGTAGAGCTCCACCCATTTTTCTCTCAAAAAGAACAACTGGCCTACGATAAAGCAAACGGTATTGTAACCGAATCATGGAGCCCGCTCGGCCGCGCCAATAACGTGTTAGAAAACGAAACAATTAAACAAATAGCAGAAGCCCATGGAAAAACAATATCCCAAGTCATCCTTAGATGGCACACCCAACTAGGAGCATTACCAATCCCAAAATCAAGCTCCCCTCAACGCCAACAAGAAAACTTAGAGATATTCGATTTTAAACTGAACGAAGACGAAATGAATAAAATTTCCAGCCTAACCCGTGCTGACGGGCGAATTGCCGATCAAGATCCAGCTGTTTATGAAGAGTTTTAAGATAGTTTGACTAATTGAGCGGGGTGGTTGGAGAAGTTTGATGTGAATGGACTGAAATATGGGGGAGAATTGGCTTGATTGGGGTGGATTTTGCTGAAGCAGGCGAGGAAATCAGCGGATATCAGTCGAAGTTGGGGTGGAATCAGCCAAAGTGCGGGGGATATCAGCCAAAGTAGAGTAGGAATCAGCCAAAGTGAGGTTGGAATCAGCCAAACTGGGAAAATATCAGCCAAAGTGAGGGTGGAATCAGCCAAACTAGGAAAATATCAGCCAACCCCAATCCCTCTCCCCACCAAAAAAAGGATTTTCAAGCAAACAAATAGAATAAATGAAATAGAGAAAGGAAGTGGTAAATTGTTTATAAACGAAATTGGTAAGAGCAATAGATTAAAAACTACGGAAATTCTAATCAAAAGATTAAAAGAAACGTATAAGCTTAGACCGAATGTAATGGAAGATTTAAGGAAATTGTTAGCAGGCTATCGGGGTGAGAAAGATATGAAGTATTACTTTCAATTTTTGCCAGACAAAGATTGCCTCATCATTCATAATCTTCGCCTCTACGATGGAAAAACATATTTCCAGATGGACTATCTCATCCTCACGCAAAAATTTGCTCTTATTGTCGAATGCAAAAACTATTATGGAGAAGTAGAGATTGACTCCAACTTTAATCAGATGATTCGCAAAGTAGATGAAAAGGTAGAAGGCTATTCGAATCCAATTTCCCAAGCAAAAAGGCACCAACGTCAATTGCAAAAGTACTTTCAACTGCATAATCTCCCGCCAATCCCCATCGAATTCATCATAATATTCAGCAGTTCATCTACTATATTAAAAGGAAGTCCAGCTATCAGAGATAAAGTCATTCACAGTCATAGTTTTTTAGAAAAATGGGACAATCTCTCTCAAAAATATAAAGTGACTGTGGTAGAAGGGAAGCTCCTCCGCAAAGTATCCAAAAATCTCTTGAAAAATAACACTCCTGAAAGTATCGATCTACTAAGAAAATATGGAATCCCACAAAGTGACCTCATCACAGGTGTACAATGCCCAGCATGCGAAAAATTTGCGATGATACGTCAAAAACGCAAATGGTTCTGTCCTCACTGCCACACATATGACAAAAATGCCCATCACCAAACAGTGAACGATTATTTTTTATTAATAAAAGCCACTATTACAAATAAAGAATTCCGGCAATTTGCCAACATATCCTCACGTGAAACAGCTGCTAAAATGCTAGTAAGAATGAATTTGCGAAGTATAGGAGAAAATAGAGGAAGAAAGTATCAAAACCCATAAGCAATCAGGATAAATATTCGAATGGATGATGAGTAGAGAATGAAAATGTACTCATTATCCATTAATTATTGGGCAAGGTGAGGGAGGAATCAGCCAACCTGAGAAAATATCAGGCAAAGTGGGAGAGGAATCAGCCAACCTGGGAAAATATCAGCCAAAGTAAGGGAGAAATCAGCCAAAACTAGAAAAATATCAGCCAAACATTGACACAGCATGGGAGTTAGCTAACTCATATTTTCATATATAAAGTAAAAAAGGCATGTAAAAAGCATGTCTTTTTCTTTTTCCAGTTTATCTGGTAAATATCTAAATGGAACTAATATGGTGCTTATCTATAATGAAGATAGAAGTTAAAACAAAATAAAAGATAAAGGGGGAATAAAAATGTTTGATAAAATGATGGGAAATATAGAGAAGGTTATGGGGCCAGTAGCAGATTGGGCATCGAGCAATCGTTATTTAAAGGCTATTATGACAGGTATTTTGGCTACGCTTACACTGACTATTGTTGGAGCCTTAGGAGTTATTATTGGGAAGCCGCCGATTCCTGAAGTAGTTTTTGATTCAGAGAGTATATTTGCTAAGATGCTTGTAGGTTGGGCGAATTGGGGGGACAATCATTTATGGATAAGAGGAATAAATGATATTTCTACTGGAATAATTGGCATCGCTTTCACAATGGGGTTGACATATAATTTAGCCAAACATTATAAGCTGAATGAGCTGGGTGCCCTAATTACTAGTCTGATGATTTATTTTTTCATTGTAGGAGAGCCAACTTCTATACTGATTAATGATGTTGCCACCTTACAAGTTAATATGAGTGCATTTGGCGCTACGGGTATATTTTCAGGGATTATTATTTCGATAATTGTTGTAGAAATCATTCGGTTATTTCATGTGAAAGATATAGGCATTAAATTTCCTGATTCTGTACCGATTTATGTGAAAACTTCATTTAATGCAATTTTACCAGGTATTGTCACGGTATTGGTTTTCATCCTTATTAACGGTATATTAACTGCTTTATATGGAGTGAAGCTTCCTGAATTAATTACTACTATCTTTAGTCCGCTTGTAAATAATTTTGATAATGTATTTTTAGTTGGTTTGTTCATGCTCATAATAAACTTATTTTGGTTTATGGGAATACATGGCGGAAGTATCATTATGCCCATTATATTACCGATAGAACTTCAAAATATCGTTGAGAATCTTAATAACTATTCAGCTGGGCTTCCTTATGACAAGGTATTTACTACACCGGTACACTTTGGATTTATTTTGATTGGAGGAGCAGGAATCTTTGCTCTAGCTTTCCTTAATCTTTTTAGTAAATCTAAAGGGTTGAAGCAAATAGGAAGAATTGGCTTTATTCCTTCTGTGTTTAATATTAGTGAACCAACGATGTTCGGAACACCAATACCTTTTAATACGAAATTGTTCATACCATTTGTTACTGTGCCGGTTATTAATACAATAATTACTTATGCAGCATTTGATTGGTTCCATTTTATTAATTATCCTATCTTAAATGTACCAGCCCAAACACCAGTTATCTTAATTGCGATGGCAGCTTCTGCATCTGTCAAAGCAGGATTGGTTGCCTTGATAATCATTCTTGTGGACATTGCTATATATTATCCATTTCATAAGAGTTTTGAGAAAGACATGATGAAAGAAGAACAAGAGGAAGAACAAATGACAGCAAGAAGTAATGATCAAGAAAGTGGCATAAGCGTCCAATAAGGAAGGAATGAAAGCGAAGATGGAAGAGACAAAAATGAATTTAGAACAACTGTGTATGGAAATTATCCTATATAGTGGAAATGCAAGAGCATACATTTTAGAATCAATGGATTATATAAAGCCTAAAAAGAAAGATAAAATAAACGAACTTATGTTGTTAGCGAAAGAAGAATTAAATCAAGCTCACAAGAAACAAACTACGTTATTAGCAGCTGAAGCTGGGGGGGATGGAGTTCAAATAAGTGTATTGTTAATCCATGCTCAAGATCATTTAATGACAACCATTACGATGCGAGACTTAATAGAAAAACTTACGGAGGTATTATAATGAATATTTTATTAGTATGTGCAGGCGGAATTTCAACAAGTATCCTAGAAAAAAGTATTAGAGATTCGTTTGGTCCGGAAAAAGCGGATTGGACAGTAGAAGCCCATCCAGTTGATCAACTAGAGAACTTAATTGACCGATTTGATGTCGTTTTATTAGGACCACAAATTCGTCATAAATTAAGAACGGTAAAGAAAGTAGCAGATGCAAATGGGAAGCCATGCGAAGTCATTGACAGCCGAGATTATGCGATGGCAAAAGGAAGCAAGGTGCTTAAAAGAATAGAAGAACTAATACAGTAATGTAAATAGGTGGGAATAATTTAGTTCCCACTTATTTTTATAAAAAACAAAAGTTTGAAATAGGAGGTGGATGACAAGAAAGATAATCTTTCTTGTTGCGGGTATGAAAAGGCCAAATATTGTAATGATAGTAGCAGATCAATGGCGAGCAGATTCCATTAGTTATACAGGTAATACTACAACGGTAACGCCCAATATTGATAGTTTAGTAGAAGATGGTGTAGGTTTTTCGAATGCATATTGTCAACTGCCTGTTTGTGTCCCAAGTCGAAGTTCCTTTCTTTCAGGTTGGTATCCACATACAAAAGGTTTTAGAACGATGCACCATTTAATGGGAGAAGAGGATCCGAATATATTAAAGACATTAAAAAAAGAAGGATATCACGTATATTGGGGCGGACGTAATGATTTTTTACGTGCCGATGTTGATGTTGCAGAATATTGTTCTACAAGGGATAATCAGTATGCAGAATTTTTCCGCAAAATGAGAGAAGCTCAACCAAAAAAGAAGGAGTCCAAAGACTTCGATTATTCTCATTTTAAGGGAGTAAAAGAAAGCCCTGCTAAGTTAGATTGGGAACAAATTAATAATGCCATCGAATTTCTTCAGGAAGAACGATATGAAGAAAATCCTTTCTGTGTTTATCTGGCCTTAAGTCTTCCTCATCCACCTTATCAAGTAGATCAGAAATGGTATGAGCAAATTAAGAAAGAAGATATACCAAATCCAATTCGCCTTACAGAAGAAGAGTGGAAACTAAAACCTAGCATTTTAAGGGGGATAAGAGAAAACCAGAAGCTATATAATTGGTCAGACGAACAATTAAGAGAAATGAAACACGTCTATTATGCGATGGGAACAGAACTTGATCACTATATTGGGGAGCTGATTGCGACATTAAAGGATAAAAAACTATACGATGATACTTTGTTTATTTTCTTTAGTGATCACGGTGATTATACGGGAGATTATGAAATAGCAGAGAAAAACCAGAATACCTTTGAAGATATGTTAACAAATGTGCCCCTCGTTATTAAGCCTGCTAAAGGTATGGAAGTGAAGCAAAGGGTAACTGCAGCTTTGACAGAGTTAATCGACATTCAGGCAACTATCTTAGATATTGCTGGTATTACACCTGATTATACTCATTTTGGAAAGTCTCTTAAACCTGTATTAGAAGGAAAAGAGGAGCATAGAGAGGTAGTTTTTTCTGAAGGTGGAAGATTAGAAGGGGAATCACATTGTATGGATGCAGGTCATGATCCAAGTAATGAATATTGGGCTAGAACGATAGAACAAACAAAAATGCCGCAGCATACGAAGGCTATGATGATTCGGGATCAATCTTATAAATATATCTACCGTTTGTATGAACAAGACGAGTTTTATGTATTAACAGAAGATCCATATGAAACATGCAACAAGATTAATGATGAAAAATATGCCCCTGTTATTCAAAGATTTAAAGAAAAAATGCTGAAACACTTCTTTGAAACGGGAGATGTCGTGCCACAGCGATATGATAAGCGTACGTAATTTTTATTGGATTTAAAAAAGGATGATAAACATGAATTTAATAGAGAAAGATATGAAATTACTGGAAGAATTTCTTAGAGAAGAGCAATATATACCTATTAAAAATTTAATGTTTGCATTTGGCGTAAGCGAAAAAACAATCAGAAATTCAATAGGTAGCATAAACGTCTTTTTAGAGAAATTTAATAGTAAGATAGTGGCCAAAAGAGGAGAAGGATATTATCTTCGTACGAGCAATAGAGAAGAAATATTAAAAAGTATCACCAGGGTTAGTGATACGCCCTTCTTTTCTTCTTCTGATCTATTAGAAAATGTATTCAAAAGACTGATTGAAGAGGTTAAGTATGTAAAACTAGAAGAATTATGTGATGAATATTATGTAAGCAGAAGCAAAATGAGCAGCATAATTTCTAAGTTGAAAAAGGAAATTCAAACATATGGATTAGTGTTAAAGAGTAAGCCACATTACGGATTTAAAATAAGTGGCACGGAGTTAGGGAAAAGGTTAGCTATTGCTAACATGCTTAGACCAAAAATATATTTAGATGGAACGCCAAAGTTATTTTTTATTGAAGATTTCATTGTGAAGGAATGGAAAATTAGAGATATTAATTGTTCAGATATAGTGCTTCAGAATATTATTTATCATATAAAAATTATGATTAGACGTGTTTTAGCAGGGCATCCTATTGATATTCCCACAGAAAATATGACGGAAGGTTCGTTAGAGCATGAAGTTTCTCAATCGATTATAGAAAAGGTAGAGAATGTATTTACAATGAAAATGTCTGATGCTGAAATAGTCTATGTATATTCTCATATTAGTGGTCAAATTTTTCAAAATGATAGCCAGGCTGGAATGCATATATCGGATGCAAGAATAAATATGATTATTGATAGTTTTTTAGAAAAGATAGAATCGATGTATGATATTTCTCTATGGAAGGATCAGAAGCTTCGGTCTGGCCTTCTTATTCATTTGCGTCCTTTGATAGGAAGGATTATGAAAGACATTCATTTGAGGAATCCCATTCTTCATGATATAAAAAAACAATTTGCCTTTGCTTTCAATCTAGCAGTATTGTTAGCGGAAAAGGTGAATTCCATTTTTAAGTGTCAGTTAACTGATGATGACATAGCTTATTTGACAATGCATATTGGTTTGGCTCTAGAAAGAGACTTTAAAAAATTTGATGATAAGAACTTCAATCGAATAGCTATTATATGTACAACTGGGCAAGGTACGGCTCAATTACTTAAATTTAAGATAGAGCAAACATTTCCAAAAGCTCATATGATTAAAAACTTCTCTTTATATCATCAAGAAGATGTTATAGCCTTTAATCCTGATATTATATTCTCCACTGTTCCTGTTGACATAAATAACATACCAATAGAAGTGATTAGTCCTTTTTTCACAGAAGAGGAGAAACGAAAATTGCTAGAAGAAAAGTCTAAGGTGAAAACAGAATATATACTAGATAAGTATTTTTCTAAGGATTTGTTTCAGAGTAATTTGGACTGTAATGACCAAAAAGAGGCAATTACTAAAATGTGTGATTTAATAGGGAAAACAGGAATAACGCCTCCAAATTTTGAAGAACTTTGTTTAATAAGAGAAAGTTTGGCTAGTACAGCTTTTGGAAATCAAATTGCCCTTGTTCACCCCATAGAACTTTGCTCAGAAGTAACGAAAATTGGCATAGGGATTCTAAAGAAACCGATTGATTGGTCAGGCTTACCTGTTAAAATAATTTTTACTATTGCACAAGCTAAAAGCAGTGAGGTTAGAGATTTGTTACTATTCATACAAGAATTAGTGCATAATAAAGAGCTGATGATTCAACTATGTGAAGTAAATTCATTTGATGAATGGAAAGAAACTATCATTTCTTATTCTGAAAACTTGTGAGCTACTAATTTATATAATAGCCTTTTCCTCACAAGTTTATTTATTAATTTGCACACTTTCATCCGTTTTGGATAAAAGTGTGTTATGATGTGAATGGAAGAACAGAAAACTCATTCGTACTATTTAATGTAGATTGAGGGAGATAAAATGAACGTAAAGAAGTCCTAGGGCCTAATGCCAGAAATTGTTGCTACAGAGGGTGCCTGAGGAATTGACTTAATGAGGCGCATAAACAAATGGTGAAGGATTATATTTGTTAAAACTATAAAACGTATTATCCATACACAATCGAGAAAATTGGAAAGTTAATAAATAGATAGTAAGCGAATACAAAAAATGATTGACAACGCTTTTATTCTATTATAAGATAAAGTCAATTAATATATCGAGGATTTGTTACTGTTCAATCAGGCAAGACCTAAGACAATTGGGAGGAATGTTTCTCTAGTTGTTTTAGGTCTTTTTTTGTCAAAATAAAGGAGTGTATGGAAATTGGTACTAGGTAAACTATTTGGAAACAATAAAGCAAAGCAAGAAAGATTAAAAGCACCAATCACAGGAAAGGTCATTCCAATAGAAGAAGTTCCGGATCCTGTTTTCGCTGAAAAAATGATGGGAGATGGGATCGCTTTTGTCCCAGCTGAAGGAAAAGTAGTTGCTCCGATCGAAGCAACAGTAAAACAAGTGTTTCCAACGAAACATGCTATAGGATTGGAAAGTAATAATGGTTTAGAAATTCTGATTCATATTGGGTTGGATACAGTTAATATGAAAGGAGAAGGGTTTATCGTTCATGTAAAAGAAGGCGATCAAGTATCTATTGGAGATATACTTGTTGAATTCGATTTAGAGAAAGTGGAAGAAAATGCGGCTAGCACTATAACCCCAATGGTTATATTGAATAGAGATAATGTGAAGAGTCTGGAAAAGAAATATAAGGAGCAAGGGAATGCTGGAATTGAGGAAGTTCTAATTGCCTCTTTATAATAAAACCCTTCATTTGAAAAAGGGGATGGGATAATGCTTAGGATTAATAAGATATTGAATAATAATGCAGTAGTTATTATAGAAGAGGGCACAGAAAAAATTGTGCTTGGTGCAGGTATTGCCTTTCAAAAAGGGAAGAATGATTTAATTCAAGAGAGTAAAATTGAAAAGATTTTTATCTTGAAAAATGAAACGAAACAATTTCAGGAATTGCTAGAGTCATTGCCAGAATCCTATATAACGATAGCAGAAGAAATTATTTCTTATGCGGAGGAATTTTTAGAAGTTGAGCTGAATAGTCATATTCATATTGCGCTAACAGATCATTTGGCATTTGCCATTGATCGGATGAAAAAAGGGATAGCCATTCGCAATAGATTATTAAGTGAAGTAAAGATTTTATATCCTAAGGAGTATGAAATTGGGGTATGGGCGATTAACCAAGTAGAGAAAAAACTTGGCATTCAACTTCCTATTGATGAGGCTGGATATATAGGCTTACATATCCATACGGGAACAATGAATTCGAATAATGTAGATGTCCCTTTAAAGCGAACGATGATCTTACAAGATTTATTGGATATTGTTGCAAGTCAGCTTAATATGGAAATTGATAAGGATTCCTTAACATACCATCGATTTTTAACGCATTTAGAATTTGTTATCAGTAGAATGGAAAAAAATGAGGCATTTCATGAGATGGATGACGAGATGCTCGATATTGTGAAGAGTAAATATAAGAGAGCATATGAATGCTCAGAAGTGCTAGCGGTGTTTTTAAATCAAGAATATCAATACGAAGTGCCAGAATCAGAAGTTGGGTTTTTAACCTTGCATATTCAAAGACTTTGGGACAAAAGCAATAAGTAGAATACAGGGGATTGTTACTGTTCAATCAGGCAAGACCTAAAAAGATAGAGAAATATTCTCTCTGTCTTTTTAGGTCTTGCCTTTTTCTATTGCTAGCAACAACAAGAGGAAAGATTGCACTAGTTTAACAGGTCTATTTACGGGAGGTTTCAAATGGATTTCCAACAGATATGCGCAAATATTATGAGACACCTTGGAGGCATTGAAAATATTAAGTATGCCGAGGCATGTGCAACTAAATTACGGTTAGGGCTAGTGAGGGAGGATCAGGTAAGGCTAGAGGAATTAAAGTCATTACAGGGAGTGTACGCAGCACTATTTCGGGAGGATGAACTGCATATACTTCTTGGAAAAGATAGCACTTATCAATTGTACCTTGAAATGAATAAACAACTAAAAAATCGAGAGTCACAACAGAACAGGGGCCAGTGTGAGAGGAGAGAAAAAAATATGTTTAACAAGCTTTTTGGTAAGTTTCAAATGTTTGGGAAAGCAATTATGCTTCCAATTGCTGTATTACCTGCCGCAGGACTTTTATTAGGAATTGGGGGTGCTTTTTCTAACCCTAATACAATTGCTCTTTATCCATTTTTAGATCATACGATTTTACAGGCGATTTTTACGATAATGAGTTCCGCGGGAAACATTATATTTGGAAATTTACCTTTAATTTTTGCTATTGGAATTGCGGTTGGCCTAGCAAAATCCGATAAAGGGGTTGCTGGACTTGCATCCGTTCTTTCCTACCTTGTAATGAATGCATCGCTAAATGCAATGTTACAAATTACCAATAAGTTAGCTACTGAAAACTTAGCTGGCGTTGGGCAGGGCATGACATTAGGAATTCAGACATTACAAACAGGTGTATTTGGCGGTATCATAGCTGGTTTAGTTACATACATGCTGCACAGCAGATTCAATAAAGTTCAACTGCCACAGTTTTTAGGATTTTTTAGTGGATCCCGTTTTATTCCTATCATTACTTCTGTTGTATCCATCTTCCTTGGAATAGCCATGTATATAGTATGGCCGCCAATTCAAGAAGGAATCGCTCAATTAGGTGGACTTGTAGATAAAACAGGATATTTTGGAACCTTCTTATTTGGGTTTGTTGTAAAGTTATTAGGGCCTTTGGGATTGCACCATATCTTTTATTTACCTTTTTGGCAAACCGGCCTTGGGGGGACGTTAGAGGTCGCGGGGAATGTTGTGCAAGGAGCGCAGAATATCTTCTTCGCTCAATTAGCAGATCCAAATGTTGAACAGTATTACATTGGAACAGCACGTTTTATGAGTGGGAAATACTTCCCAATGATGTTTGGATTAATTGGGGCAGCCTTAGCGATGTATCATACAGCGAAACCAGAGAATAAAAAGAAGATATTTGGTTTACTGGCAACAGGAGCATTGACTTCCTTTTTAACTGGTATTACAGAACCGTTGGAGTTTGCCTTTTTATTTGTAGCGCCAGTGTTATTTGTAGTACATGCAGCTTTTTGGGGACTATCTTATATGATAGCTCATATCTTCCATATTACAGTGGGAATGACCTTCTCTGCTGGATTAATTGACTTGACTTTGTTTGGAATTCTACAAGGAAACGATAAAACAAATTGGATTCTGATTCCCCTAATAGGGATAGTCTTCTTTGTTGTTTATTATGTAGTATTTAGATTTCTAATTGTGAAATTTAATTATAAAACACCTGGAAGAGAGGACGAGGAGTTGGCAGAAGATGCAGCTGCCGCAACAGATGGAAGTAGCAGAGCTGCAACCATTATTTCTGGATTAGGTGGAAAAGATAATTTATCCGAAGTTGATAATTGTGCAACTAGATTGCGCGTAACCGTCAAAGATTCTTCGAAAGTATCAGAAGCTGTATTAAAAGGTACAGGTGCTAAGGGAGTAATGTTACGTGGAAATGGAGTTCAAGTAATTTATGGACCACATGTATCTATTATCAAAACAGAGATTGAAGAAATAGTAGGAGAATAAAAGGAGTGAATATAAATGAATAAACCTAATATTGTTTTTATGATTTCGCATGATACAGGTAGACATTTAGGCTGTTATGGAAAAGCTGTTGAATCTCCTGAAATTGATCGATTAGCTGCAGAAGGGGTGCGCTTTGATCAATTCTTTTGTCCAGCACCTCAATGTAGTCCGAGTCGTGGTAGTATCTTAACAGGTTTGTATCCACATAATAATGGATTAATTGGTCTAGCGCATTATGAGTTTGGAATAGAGGAAAGCATCGATACAATGCCTACTAAATTTTCCGAGGCTGGCTATGAATCAGCTTTAATTGGATTTAGCCATGAGACAGTAGGACACACAGAAAGAGGCACTTGGACTTCTTCTTATAAGCTAGGATATGACCGCTATGAGAAAATTGAAGGATCAAGAGCGCCGCAAGTTGCAGATAGTGCAGTGAAATACCTGCGAGAAAAAAAGGAGGATGGTAAACCCTTCTTTGCAAATATTGGATTTTGGGAAACACATCGTACTTTTGATGAGTATGAACCATTTGCAGATGAAATTTCAGCAGTAGAAGTACCAGAATATTTACCAGACACGGAAGCCATTCGTAAGGAAATTGCGTTAATGAATGGTTCTGTAAAAGTGCTAGATGCTGCAATAAAAAGAATTATGGACACATTAGAAGAAACAGGTTTAATAGACAATACAATTGTTATTTATACAACAGATCACGGAATAGCGTTCCCAAGGGCAAAAGGAACGTTGAAAGAAGCAGGATTAGAAACAGCTTTAATTTTCTATAATCCAAAACTGTTTGGGAAAAATGTTGTTTCGACGGAATTACTTTGCAATATTGATATTATGCCCACATTATTAGACTTAGCGGGCTTACCGATTCCCGATGATTTAGATGGGAAAAGCTTTGCTCCATTATTATTAAAACAATCTAATGAGAAAATTCGTGAGGACTTCTTTTGTGAATTAACCTGGCATGATAATTACCATCCAATGCGCGGAGTGCGGACAGAGAAATATAAGTATGTGAAAAATTTTGAGGATGGTCCCAAAATTTATATGCCGATGGATATCCACAGCAGCCCATCAGGAGCTGAGGTTCGCAAAGAATATTATGTACCAAATGAGGCAGAAGAGTTGTATGACCTAGAAAAAGATCCATTAGAATATAAAAATCTTATCCATGATCCTGCATACTCTGAAGTAGCAAGGCAATTGCGCGAAAAAGTGGCAAATTGGATGAACGAAACAAAAGATCCTTTATTAAAAGGAGCTGTACCCGGCATTGCCTCAGCAAGATGGTCTGAAGAAGCTAAGATAGGTAGAGCATATACAAAAAGGCAAAAATAAAATAAAAAGAAGCTCCAATTAGTCTAATTATAGACTTTTATTGGAGCTTTTTTTGGAGTGAAGGGAATATTCGATGAAATGGATGAGAGGATATAAGAAAATACACTTTATTAGCGAAAGTTTGGGCGAAGGTCAGCCGAGTTATGGATATATTAGGAGAAGCGGGAAGAGGATCAGCTAAAGTTAGGGTGGAATCAGCGGAAAGCGTGGGTGGAATCAACCAACCTGGGAAAATATCAGTCAAACTGAGGGAGGAATCAGCCAAACCGAGAAAATATCAGCCAAAGTGGAGGAGGAATCAGCCAACCTAGGAAAATATCAGCCAAAGTAAGGGAGAAATCAGCCAACCTAGGAAAATATCAGCCAAAGTAAGGGAGAAATCAGCCAACCTAGGAAAATATCAGCCAAAGTGGAGGAGGAATCAGCCAACCTAGGAAAATATCAGCCAAACTGAGGGTGGAATCAGCCAACCTAGGAAAATATCAGCCAAAGTGGAGGAGGAATCAGCCAACCTGAGAAAATATCAGCCAAAGTAGAGGTAGAATCAGCCAAAACTAGGAAAATATCAGCCAAAGTGGAGGAGGAATCAGCCAACCTAGGAAAATATCAGCCAAAGTAAGGGAGAAATCAGCCAACCTAGGAAAATATCAGCCAAAGTGGAGGAGGAATCAGCCAACCTAGGAAAATATCAGCCAAAGTGGAGGAGGAATCAGCCAACCTGGGAAAATATCAGCCAAACTGAGGGTGGAATCAGCCAACCTGGGAAAATATCAGTCAAACTGAGGGAGGAATCAGCCAAACTGAGAAAATATCAGCCAACCCCCAACCCAAACCAACTCAATCCCACCCCACCAAAACTCATCCTGCCAACAAAGTCTTCATCAATCGCTTCTCTAGCACAATATCCGTCATATTCGGATTATGCTTCTCCAACTGAGCTCCTTCTTCGCAAAGCGCAGTTGCTTTTTGGCGATCGCCATTTACGTGCAACTCATATGCGGCGGCAATTCGTTTATTGCTCATCTGTTTGATTGCTAAGAAGCGTTTTACTTCTTTATTCTTATAAATAGATTGGACTTCTTCTTTGTCACCTTCCAGCACAGTTAACAAAAACAAGCGCTCTTTGGCAACCTCCACTCGGAAAAGGGAGATTAACTCGTCTTTCCTTGCCCACAGTAAGTCATTAATTCTCTTTGCTTCTTCAAAATCGAGGCGGTCCATTGCGCGCACTTGTTGCATGCACAGTCCCCACTGGGAAAAATAATCCTTCCCATCATCGCCATCGGGCAGTGCAAATAGTTCTTCTGGCAGCTCCTGATAAGAAATGCCATTGGAAGTTTGCGCATTAATATAGAATTGACTAAATAGCTGCCATTGCTTTTTTTCGTTGCTCCACGCCATTTTTAATGTCATCCCATCGTTAAAACCATAAGGAATAATATTTGTGACTCCAATAAAGAGGCCAAGGAGTACGAATAGAGTGACAGGGATAGGAAAAGCATTCCCGTATACAATCAAAGCAATGCCGCCAACCACTAAACTACTGAGAAAATTTATGATAACTCCGCCGCATAAATACAACTTAAAGGGATACTTGCCTTTCACATATTCGGGAGGAGCCATTAAACACTGGCCTAATGTGCCTGGCACATGCAGCTTTTTCCACTTTAAACCGTCTTTAGTGGCAACGACCATCCAGGAAAAAACGCGAAAGGAGACAAGGGAATAGCCAGTTAATTTTCCGAAAATAAGATGTCCACCTTCATGTAAAATAATATGTATAATATAAAATGCAAGGAAACAAACGACTCCAAGAAGAATATTCGTGATAGTCCATTCTTGCGATAAAAGAGTGAGCATAAGTGCTCCGCCAAATACTCCTCCAATCAAAGCCATTCCTAGTGTTGAAAAAAATTTCTTCATGCCATAACTCCAATCTTAAGAAATCTTGTTAAGTTAATTGTAACAAAGCCCTATACATTCATCTATCAAAAAAAGCAATTTATCCCAAATCGTCAAAATAGTATGAAACACATAGACATAGTAAAATAATAGAGAAGGTCTACATAGAAAAGGAGCGTGTACCATAATGAAGACAGAGCAACAATATTTTGAAGAAGGCACAACGATTCAAACATATATGGAAAACATGAGTACATTAAAAGAGGAAAGCCATGAAGTATATGAAAACTTCTCTTTGCCGCAAGATGGTTTTACCGAAGAATTAAAAAAGCATAAGTTACATTTCCTAACGATTACGGAAGATTGGTGTGGCGATGCGATGGTGATTAATCCTGTTCTTCGCAAAATAGTAGAAGCGGCGGATTTGCCAATGCATGTGGCATTGCGAGATGCAGATACAGATTTAATTGATCGCCATTTAACAAACGGCGGCAGAGCGATTCCTATGGTGCTTATTTTAAATGAACAAGGCGAGTTAATTGGCAAATGGGGACCGCGTGCACCAGAAGTCCAAGAAATAGTTAATGAAGGGCGTGCCAAGCTTCCTGCAAAAGAGGATCCAACATTTGCGGAAAAACAAAAAGATTTTTACGAAAGCCTACAGAAGAGATATCGCACCGAGCCAGCTATTTGGACATATGTATACAAAAGCTTTAAGAGCAGAGTCCAAGAGATTATTAAATAAACAGACAGCCCTTGAATTTGAGGGCTGTTTTTTAATTGGTAAAAGCTTTTGTTTGACATCGAACTCTAAAATCATTAATATAATCGCATACGATATATCGGATACGATGTATTTGGTGAGATTGATGTATGGCTGCAGGGGGAGGAATGGATTCATGATAAATATTTTTAAAAACTTTCAAAAAAAGGACTGGATGTTCATTTCATGTGCATTAGTCTTTATTATTTTACAAGTATGGCTTGATTTAAAGCTGCCAGATTATATGTCTGAAATTACAAGACTAGTGCAGACAGAGGGAAGTGAGTTAAGCGACGTTTTAGCTCAAGGCGGATTTATGATGCTTTGTGCGATCGGAAGTATGGTTGCTTCGATTATCACGGTTTTCTTTGCTGCGAAAGTGGCCGCAGGCTTTTCGAATCGTCTGCGCAAAAAGGTTTTTGATAAGACATTATCTTTTTCAATGGAAGAGCTGTCTGGTTTTTCAACAGCTAGCTTAATAACTCGTTCGACAAATGATATTATGCAAGTTCAAATGCTGATTATATTAAGCTTACAAATTGTTATTAAAGCACCGATCATTGCCGTGTGGGGAATTTTAAAAATTACCGGGAAAAGCTGGGAATGGACCGCTGCTACAGGCGTGGCAATTGCGGTGTTATTAGTGCTGATTGCTACGATTGTGCTAGTTGCTCTTCCAAAATTCAAAGTTATCCAGAAGTTAACGGATAATCTTAACATGGTAACAAGAGAGCATTTAAACGGAATCCGGGTTGTTCATGCATATAATGCAGCAAACTATCATGAGGAAAAATTTGAGAAAGCAAATAAGGAATTAACGGATACAAATTTATTCACTTCTCGAATCATGGCCCTGATGATGCCGACGATTTCCCTGATAATGTCGGGGATGACGCTTGCCATCTATTGGATTGGAGCAGTGTTAATCAATAATGCGGCAATGGCAGACCGCTTACCGATATTCTCAGACATGGTTGTCTTTTCTTCCTATGCGATGCAAATCATTATGGCGTTTATGATGGTTTCCATTACATTTGTTCTTCTTCCTCGTGCGGCAGTTTCGATTAAGAGAATAAACGAAGTCCTGAATACCGATGTGAAAATTAAGAGTGGTTCAAAAACAAATGGAGACAAAGTAGGAGAGATTGAATTTCGCGATGTGAGCTTTAAATACCCTGGAGCGAGTGATTATATTCTCCGAAATATTAGCTTTACTGCTTCTAAAGGGGAGACTGTTGCGATTATTGGTTCTACTGGGAGCGGAAAAAGTACTCTGTTGAACTTGATACCTCGCTTTATGGAAGCAACCGAGGGCGAAATTTTGGTAGATGGTCTAAATGTGAAGAATTATAAGCTAGAAGCATTACGAGACAAAATTGGATATGTATCGCAAAAAGCAGTTATGTTCAGTGGCTCTGTGTCTTCCAACATTACGTTTGGAGAGGAAGATAAGGATTCAGTGGAACAGATAAAAATCCAACGAGCAGTGGAAATTGCGCAAGGAAAAGACTTTATTGAAAAAATGGATCAGCAATATGAGGCGACGATTTCACAAGGTGGAACCAATCTTTCTGGTGGACAGAAACAAAGATTATCGATTGCACGTGCCATTTATAAAGATCCAGAAGTCTATTTATTTGATGATTCTTTTTCCGCGTTAGACTATAAAACAGATCGTGTCCTCCGTTCTAAACTGAAAGAAGAGATCCAAGATGCCACTAATATTATTGTGGCACAGCGAATTGGAACGATTAAGGATGCTGACCGCATTCTGGTATTAGATAAAGGCGAAGTAGTTGGAATGGGTACACATGACGAATTAATGGTAACTTGCGATGTTTACCAAGAAATTGCTTTATCACAATTATCAAAGGAGGAACTCGAAATTGGCTAAGAAAAACGAAGTAAAAGAAGAGAAAAATCCAACCCAAAATGAGGAGTTGGGGAACCAACCAGCAAAATCGATTCCTCCGCGTGCAAAAGGGATGAATTTTTCCAGTTTAAAGCAGCTGGTAATTTACTGTAAAGCTTACTTTCCGATTATCATCTTTGCTTTAATTCTGGCGATGACAGCGGCAATTTTTAGCATTATCGGTCCTGATCAGCTAAGCAAAATGACGGATTATATTACAGCAGGACTGATGGGAGACATTGATCTAGATGCTGTATATGATGTAGCGATTCTGTTGGTGTTCCTATACGGTTTAGGCTTTATTTTTAACTATGTGCAAGGCTATATTATGGCAACTGTCACCCAGAGAATTTCAAAACAATTAAGAAGAGACATTTCGGTAAAAATTAACCGTCTGCCTTTAAAGTATTTTGATAATACAACAACAGGTGATGTCCTTAGCCGGGTTACAAATGATGTCGATATGGTGGGACAGACGATGAACCAAAGTATTAGCAGCTTAATTACGGCTATTACTATGTTCGTCGGTTCCTTAATCATGATGTTCTACACCAACTGGATTATGGCAATTGCAGCTATTCTTTCCACCTTTATTGGTTTTGCGTTTATGTTCTTTATTATTTCGAAATCACAGAAATACTTCGCTCAACAGCAGCAAGAGCTTGGAAAATTAAATGGTCATATTGAAGAAATCTATTCTGGCCATAATGTCGTGAAAGCTTATAATGCAGAGCAGCAGGCGAAGGATGACTTTTTTGCTATCAATACACGATTATATGAAAGTGCGTGGAAATCGCAATTTATGTCAGGGCTGATGATGCCATTAATGATGTTTATTGGAAACTTTGGTTATGTGGTTGTATGTATTGTCGGGGCTGCTCTTGCTGTAAATGGCCATATTTCATTTGGTGTTATTGTTGCCTTTATGCTGTACATTCGCTTATTTACACAGCCGCTGCAACAAATTGCGCAAGCAGCGACAAATCTGCAATCCACAGCAGCAGCAAGTGGGCGTGTGTTTGAGTTCTTGTCCGAAGAAGAACTAGCAGTAGAAGAGGAGAAAACAGCAAAATTGGCAAATATCAAAGGTGATGTGGAATTTAAGCATGTCCGCTTTGGCTACAGTGAAGATAAAACAATCATTGAAGACTTTTCCGTACAAGTAGCCGCTGGCCAGAAGGTCGCAATCGTAGGACCGACTGGCGCTGGAAAAACAACATTAATTAATTTGCTGATGCGCTTTTATGAAATAAATGGCGGCGAGATCACAATTGACGGGATTCCAACCAACGAAATGACAAGAGAGGCCCTGCATGAGCTTTTCTGTATGGTGCTGCAAGATACTTGGATATTTGAAGGGTCTATTCGCGACAATATCGTCTATTCAAGAGAAGGAGTATCAGATGAAGAGGTAGAAGCTGCCTGCAAAGCAGTTGGCTTGCATCATTTTATCAAAACATTGCCAAACGGCTATGATACTATCTTGGATGACAAAACAAGTTTATCAGCAGGTCAAAAACAGCTTATCACCATCGCACGTGCCATGGTAAAAATGGCGCCATTACTTATCCTAGATGAAGCGACTAGCTCCGTGGATACCCGTACGGAATTACTGATTCAAACAGCAATGGATAAGCTGACAGAAGGAAAAACTTCCTTTGTGATCGCCCATAGACTTTCAACAATTAAAAATGCCGATTTAATACTTGTCATGAAAGACGGCGATATTATCGAAGCCGGAACACATAAAGAATTAATCGAGAAAAATGGATTTTATGCTGAGCTTTATAATAGCCAGTTTGAAGAAGCATCGTAATAAAAAGATTCTCATCGAAAAACTCGCTAGAATGTTGCGAGTTTTTCTTCCAGCTTCTTATAGAAAGGAGTTAAGAAATGTTAGATAGGCCGACATACATTTGGGAATCGATTGATTTTTTGAATCGATTTATTATGAAGAGCCGCCAAAGGTACGCAGAAGAGCATGGACTAACTGCTCCTCAAGCGCGTCTCATCCTAGAAGTTTTCCTTCATAAAAAAATAAGTGTGAAGGAGCTTACCCAAAATCTGCGTATCACACAAAGTACTGTTTCGGATATTGTAGAACGACTGACAGAAAAGGGCATTCTGATAAAGAAACCGAATCCGAATGACAAACGCTCCGTTCAGATTATGTTAACAGAAAGAATGGTAAAGAGAATTGAAGAAAAATCCCCAAAGCCCAATCAACAAATAATGGGATCCGTCTTAGATCATTTGCAGCCAAGCGAGCAAGCAAAAGTCGAAGAAGGAATGAGATTATTGGTAGCCGCTGTCGGTAAGAAACTAGAAGCAGACGGTATTGATGATTTAGAAGATTTCGAAGTATTATTTTTGCCAAAGGAAAAGAAATGCAAATAAAAAAGTCGGGTCTAGGACCTGACTTTTTTGCATGGAATGTATTTTTGCGACTTAAAAGCTTGTATCTATTGAAAAAGGAGGATGCTTCCTGTAACAGAGAGAAGTTCTCTGAGCTATTGGACGAAAGTTCTCCTAGCTAACAGAGAAAGGTTTTCAGCGCCCTTTATCGCCAGCATCCAATGTTTCCAGTAACAGAGAACAGCTCTCTAATCCCATTTCCCCAGGTATCCTTAGCAAAAGGTAACATAGGAAGTCTCTCCGTTCCCTTTTGTTACTGCTACTCATATATTCGGTAACAGAGCAGGCTAAGTGCCATAATCCCTTAAGCTAACAGCCCCAAAAAAGTTATCCAACATTATTTTTCCTGCTCTCATCCTCCGCAACCCGCACGCTAAATTCACTAATATATTCTTCTTTCTTATGGTAAAGCCCCACCGAGAATGTTTCGTAAATGTCGCTGGTCACGGTTAAGTTTTGTTCCTGGACATAGTGAAGGAGCTTTTGCAAGGTTTGAAAATACTCTGTAAATATGGAGGATTTTAATTTGATACATACATATGTCCCCTTCGGAATAACTGCTCGCTCTGCTTCATTGGAAAGGCTGGATAGCTGTTTTCGTAAAGGGACTGGTGTGTAAAGATAGCTATAAGTGATCTCTTCCACTTTTTCATATTGTTTGAATGGAATAATGGAGCCATAGCCATTGTTGCGAAACTCTTCCTTTGTTGCTTTCTTTAGGTTGCTATAGGAAGGATTAAGAATGTTCTGTGGTCCAATATTTTTAACGCTTGTTTGGATAATGGCCTGTTCTTCCTTTTCCATTAGGATGATTTCTCCAAACGGATATTCTTGTCTTTGCAATTCTTCGCGGAGCTCTCGAATGGACTGTTGCGTCTCCAGTAAAGAAGCAATTTTTTCAGATATTAGCTCTTCTTGTTTTTCCAAAAAAGCGACGAAATCCAAGTTATCTGTTTCTTGGATTTCTTTAATCTGCCCAAGAGGTGTGCCGATTGAAATAAGCAATTTAATAATATCAAGACGGTATAATTGAGTATCCCGATAATAACGATAATTCGTTTGGGGATCGACATAAGCAGGCTTAAATAAGCCGATTTTATCATAATGGCGAAGTGCTTTAATGGTAATATTCGCTACTTTTGCGACTTCTCCAATGGAGTAAAGTTTCTCTTCCATCTTAATCAACTCCATCCATTCTAAGATTTAGCTAATGATTTTTGTCTCCAAATAAGAGTCAAGGCGATACCGATCGCTAAAAAGACAGCTGCGAAATAGAAAGGATAATTTAAATCAATATCGAATAATATTCCTCCAATAATCGGGCCAAATACATTACCAATGCTTGTGAACATGGAATTCATCCCGCCAACAAAGCCTTGTTCGTCTCCCGCGATTCTAGAAAGATAGGTCGTCACGGCTGGTCGCATTAAATCAAAGCCAACAAAAACGATAATCGTAACAAGGAGAATGAGAGAGTACGAATGTACGATCGTTAAAAGCAAGACTAGTATAGTGGAAAAAAGCAGGCTGTATCGAATTAACAGAATTTCGCCCATCCACTTTGTCAATTTTTCAAATAAGGCTACTTGTGCAATAACCCCAACCGTTGCCCCACCTGTTATGATAATTGCAATATCCTTTGGCGTAAATCCAAATTTATGATCGACGAAAAGCGAGAATAGTGATTCAAAGGAAGATAATCCAAAGGATGAAATAAAGATAATGAGAAAAGAAATAAAATAGATAGGCACGAAAATTCGCTGCCAGCCCACCTTTTCTGCATTTGCTTGATTTTCCTCTGTACGTCGCTCAGGTTCCCTTAAGGCGAAAAAGGAGAGAATCGCAGCTGTAAAGCCTAAGATTCCGGCAAAATAAAAAGGCATACGCGTCCCAATTTCTGCTAAAAATCCGCCAATTCCTGGGCCAATGATAAATCCAGTGGAAATAGCAGCAGACATATAGCCAAGTGCTTTCGGTCTAGCTTCCATTGTAGTAATATCGGCAATAAAAGCCGTAACAGCAGGCATAATAAACGCCGCACTAATCCCGCCAAGCACACGTGAAAGAAAAAGAATACTGACCGTTTTCCCAAGTCCGAATAATAATTCAGACGCTCCGAAGATAAGTAGTCCAATGACAATCATGCGCTTTCTACCAAATTGATCGGCCCAGCGACCAGCTATAGGAGAAACAACAAGCTGGGCAATCGCAAAAGCTGCCACCATGTAACCAACAATCGCTCCAGAAAGATGAAGCTCATTCATAATCGTAGGAGTTACAGGAATAACCAGACCAATACCGAGAAAGGCAATGAATAAATTTATAAGTAAAATAGAAAGAGTAATATTCTGTCTAAGCATAATGTTCGTCTCCTTAAGAAGTATCTACAAACATTAAGTGTAAACTCTCCTCTAAGGGTAGAGTCAATGGGTTTGCTATTTTCTGTCAGATTAATAATAATTTTTACACTATTTACAAGGAATATCCAAATGCTTAATCTAAGATTAGGAGTATGAAAAATGGGGAGGGGAAAATATGAGACCAAATCTTACGAAAGATATCAGTATAGATAGTTTTAAAGATTTTTATTGGTTAAAAGAGGAATTACAATCTTTTTGCAGGGAAATTGGAATAAGTGTTTCAGGTTCAAAAATAGAGATTTCCGATAGAATTGAAACATTTCTTCGAACAGGAGAGATAAAGAAGCCGATTAGAAAGGTAAAGATAAATAGTAAGTCAGAGATACAGGCCGATTTAAGTCTTGATACAATCATTTCGGAAAATCATCGTTGTAGTCAAAATGTAAGAGCCTTCTTCAAGACAGTTATTCCTAATTTTCATTTTTCTACGTATATCCAAAATTATTTTAAAAACAACATTGGAAAAACATATCGGGATGCAGTAGACGCTTGGTATAAAGAAGAAGAACGAAAGAAGGACCCATCATACAAGAAAATAATCGCTCCTCAATTTGAATACAATCAATTTATTCGTGATTTTTTTGCCGACATTAATAATCAAGAGAAGAGTCGTGAGGAAGCAATTGAAGCTTGGAATAATATTAAAAAACTTCCTGGAAGCAATAAATATACGTCAAATAATTAGCCATGCACATCTTAACATTTATACAGTGGTGTGGTTTGATTTTAGACAGGCAGAAGACTATTTCCACGCCCTATTTCTGTTTTTCGATCGATCCAACCAGCATTTCAGTACTATGCCGCGATAACTACTATTTTAAGAGAAGAAATCTTTCTTTTCTCCACGTTTCTTAGCTTTCTATGGGCATTATCATACTTTTCATAGACCCACTACAAGGCATCGTTATTTTAAACGATGCCTTGTAGTGGAATAAAATCATAACTTTCTAATTATCCCCCATGGATAATATCGACAACATGCTAAGGTAGAATAGGTTTGTTCAGCATAGAATCTTAGTCCCCTCCTTATAAGCAAAAAGAGAACTCGGTCCAATAACCTCATCAAAGGGCACGAAATTCTCGCTGTTTCGATACTTTCCAGGAGACACGCCGATGATGGAGCGGAACACTTTGGTGAAATAGTTTCCATTGGAGTAACCGACTCGTAAGGCAATTTCTTCAATGGTTAAGTCCTGTTGTTTCATTAATTCAATGGCTTTATTTAACCGGATTCTTGTTAGGAAATTCATAGGGGTGATTTGCATAATGGACTGAAAAAGTCTGGAAAAATGATATTTGCTAAGTCCGGAGGCTTCGACAATATCATCTAAAATGATTGGATTTGCATAATTATGTTGAATGTAACGCACGGCATTGGATATCGATTCTGGTATGGTTTTATTGGAATGGCTTGTATGCATAAGATAGCGTTTAAGCTCCATGATGAATGTATAGGCAAGGGAAGAAGATTCAAAGGCATCTTTAATTTCTTCATGAACCGCTTTATCAAAAAGCTTAAAAATAAGCTGATTTGGATAGGCGTTATCGTCCAAACGAAGAATATTTCCATGCTCTTTCACTATTTCATGATAGCTTCTCCACACTTCTTCCCCATATAAAGTGATATGAATAAACTCCCACTCTTGACTATCCTTTGGAAGATAATAGGTATGATCACTAGGGATATTGACGAAAAAAGCGTATCCGGGCTTTAAGCGAACTTTCTGATCTTGGATGATGATTTCTCCTTCTCCTTGCAATGTATATTGAAAAATAATCTTCCCCTTCTCTGATCGTTTAAGCCCATCCCAATAATAGGAAGCACTATTCCTTTTCTCCCATCCTAACGTATAAATACCTGCTATTCGTTGTTGTTGCTTTTCAGGAAAACGAAAAAAGTAAGTGCGATAAGTAGTTAATGGATTATTTGACAGCAACATTTTACCACCCTTTCAAAATATCTTACCATTGTAAGTCTTTCTGTCGCATTTTAAGATGAGTATAACAAGGGAATGTTGTCTGAAAAGTGGATAATTTGTAAATTTTTTGTATAGCAAGATTTGTACTATTTCCCTTTAGCACTAACGAAATAAGGAGGAAGATATGTCGAAAATCACTTTTTTAGGAGCAGGGAGTACGATATTCGCCAAAAATCTACTAGGAGATTGTATGCAGGTAGAGGCATTGCAGGGATTTGAGTTTGCACTCTTTGATATTGATTTAGAGAGATTGAATGATTCATTTATGATGTTGCATCAATTAAAGGAAAATTTAGATGCAAATATAGCGATACATTTATACACAGATAGAAAAGAAGCTTTAAGAGGAGCTAAGTATGTTATTAATGCCATTCAAGTAGGGGGATATCGGCCAAGCACAGTTATTGATTTTGATATTCCGAAGAAATATGGACTGCGGCAAACGATTGGAGATACGGTTGGAATAGGAGGCATCTTTCGCAGCTTAAGAACCATACCAGTTATGTTTGATTTTGCAAAAGATATGGAGGAGGTGTGCCCTGACGCTTGGCTGTTGAACTATACGAATCCTATGGCTGTGTTAACAGGGGCGATGTTAAGGAACACCGCTATTAAAACCGTTGGATTGTGTCATAGTGTGCAGGTATGTGCCGATCGTTTATTAGATGCATTGGGAATGGCTAAGGAGAATGTCCAATGGAAGATTGCGGGGATAAATCATATGGCTTGGTTGCTTGAAATAACACAGCACGGCAAAGATTTATATCCAGAAATTAAAGAAAGGGCAAGGGAGAAGCAGAAGGTCCTTCATTCGGATAAGGTGCGTTTTGAATTGATGGAGAGATTTGGCTATTACGTTACGGAGTCATCGGAACATAACGCCGAATATCATCCATACTTTATAAAGAAGAATTATCCTGAACTAATAGACTATTACCATATCCCGCTAGATGAGTATTTACGCCGCTGTGAAAAACAAATAGAAGGATGGGAAAAACGAAAAGCGGAGTTAGTTGGAAATAAACATGTCACTCATAAACGCACCCATGAATATGGTTCCTATATCATCGAAGCAATGGAAACAGACAACTCTATTAAAATAGGCGGAAATGTGCTGAATACAGGTAGATTGATTAGTAACTTGCCAGAAAAGGCATGTGTAGAGGTTCCTTGTTTGGTGGATGCAAGCGGGATTATCCCGACCTATGTAGGAGATCTGCCAGAGCAATTAGCTGCACTAAATCGCACAAATATTAATACACAACTACTAACAATTGAAGCTGCCATCACGAAAAAGAAAGAGTATATCTACCAGGCAGCATTGTTAGATCCCCATACAGCTTCTGAACTGTCCATTGATGAAATCGTGCAATTATGTGATGAATTAATCGAAGCACATGGTGATTGGCTGCCTGCTTATTCTTAAAATAGCTATTTACATAATGCGCTTAATCAAGCTGAAAGATGGAAGGTAGGTGAGGGGTGTGGATAGCTCGTCCGCTATAGAAAAAGCAGCACAGATGAAGATAGAAAGGAAAAGTGAGAAAAAGAAAATAGTAAGGAAAATAAGAAAAAATTGGGATCTTTATTTATTGATAATCCCGATAATTGCATACTTTATTATTTTTAAATACATCCCAATGTATGGTTTGCAAATTGCGTTTAAGGATTTTATTGCAGTCGATGGTATTTTCAATAGTCCATGGGTTGGATTGGAACACTTTGAGCGTTTTTTTCAGAGTTTTTATTTTGAACGATTACTCTCGAACACGCTATTAATTGGTTTATATGAATTAGCGGTAGGATTTCCAATTCCGATTATTCTTGCCCTCATGATTAATGAAGTAAAGAATAAGTACTTTAAATCTTTTATCCAGACAATTACATACGCGCCCCATTTTTTGTCTGTCGTGGTAGTAGTAGGAATTCTTTATTTATTCTTATCTCCACAAACAGGCATTATCAACCAGCTAATCGTCATTTTAGGTGGAGAGCCGATTTACTTTATGGCAGAACCTGCATGGTTTAAAACAATCTTTGTATTTTCTGGAGTTTGGCAGAATATGGGGTGGAGTTCGATCATTTATTTGGCAGCTCTGTCAGCGATTGATCCACAATTACAAGAGGCAGCCAAAATAGATGGCGCAAGCAGATTGCAGCGGATATGGCATATCAATCTTCCGAGCATCAAGCCAACTATCATCATTATGTTGATTTTACAATGCGGGAGCATTCTTGGTGTAGGATTTGAAAAGGTCTTTTTAATGCAGAACTCTTTAAATATGAGTGCATCAGACGTAATCTCGACCCATATTTATCGGACAGGTATATTGGGAGCTGATTATAGCTACTCTACGGCAATTGGTTTATTTGAATCCTTTGTTAATTTGATTATTTTATTACTGGTGAATTATACGGCTCGGAAGGTAAACAAGGTCAGCTTATGGTAAGTACAGTGTTTGGGAGGGAAAATCCTTCATGTTAAAAAGAGAAAGTGTTCGAGACAAAGTGTTTGTGGTGGTAAATTATACCCTTTTAGCAATAATTGCCTGTCTAATGATTTATCCATTAATTTACGTGTTAAGTGCATCATTTAGTAATCCAGCACGTACGGTTTTAGGGGATATTTGGCTATTCCCGAAAGAGCTGACAGTAGATTTGTATGTGAAGGTATTTCAAAATGAAAAAATCTTAATCGGCTATCGAAATACTATTATCTACACAGTGTTTGGAACATTTATTAATTTATTGTTTTCCGTTATGATTGCTTACCCTTTATCACGGAAAGATTTTTACGGACGAAATATGATTACTGTTTTTATTATGATTACAATGTTTTTCAGCGGGGGCATGATTCCTACCTACTTATTAGTGAAGGATTTAGGAATGCTGGATACAATTTGGGCAATTGTTTTACCTGGCGCCGTTTCGGTTTATAACGTGATTATTATGAGGACATTTTTTCAAAGTATCCCAAATGAACTGCATGAGGCAGCATCCATTGATGGATGTGGAAATATATCCTTTCTGCTGAAGATTGTCATGCCGTTATCAATGCCCATTATCGCCGTAATGACATTGTTTTATGGAGTGGGGCACTGGAATGCCTACTTTGATTCCCTTATTTATTTAAATGATGAAAGCAAATTTCCATTGCAGCTTTATTTAAGACAAATGCTGATTCAAGAGGATATGTCTGGCATGTCGAGTGCAAGTGACAATGCCATTTCAGAGCATTTAATGCAAATTGAAGGACTTAAATACGCAGTAGTTATTGTAGCAAGTTTGCCTATGTTAGTGCTTTATCCATTTCTGCAAAAATATTTTGTAAAAGGTGTCATGATTGGTTCAATAAAGGGATAAATGAGGAGGAGAAAAAATGGTTAAGTTCAAAAGAAGGAAATTTATTACGGTGACAACAGCTTTAGTAATGAGTGCTTCCTTGCTAGCAGGGTGTCAAAAGAGCGCATCTTCTGATAAAAAGGAGAATAAAGTGACGACAGAGTCTGTTGACAATGTGAATAAAGAAGGATTTCCAATTGTCAAAGAACCGATCGATTTAACATTTTTCACAGGAAAATATGAACCGAATCTTGATGACTATGAAGAAACATTGGTGTTTAAAAAATATCAGGAAAAGTCTGGCGTGAATGTGACCTTTAATGAGGTGCCTTTTGCAACGCTAACAGAGAAGCGAAACCTTGCTCTTGCAAGTGGTGAGTATCCAGATGTCTTCTATTCTTCGCGGATTCCATCAGCAGATCTCTATAAATACGGCAAGCAAGGAATTTTTATGCCGCTAAATGACTTGATTGAAGAATATGCACCAAATATTAAGGCTGCCATGGACAAGCATCCAGATATAAAGAAAGGTTTAACGATGCCGGACGGAAATATTTATTCACTCCCTTCTTACTATAGCCCGGAATTTTTGCCGATGCTTATTGGTAAACCAATTTGGATAAAAGGAGAATGGTTAGAAAAATTAGGGATGGATGAGCCGAAAACGATTGATGAATTTTATCAGTATTTAAAGGCTGTAAAGGAAACAGATTTTAATGGAAATGGCAAAAAGGATGAGATTCCATTAAGTGCGACAAGTATTGCCCAAATTATGGACTCGATTAAAGGCTCTTGGGGTGTTGGCACAAGAGGATTAGGTCATAAATTTGTCGATGTGGATCCAGAAACAAATGAATTAAGATTTTTCCGCACAGACGACCGTTTTAAAGAAGTGCTCGAATTTATTCATAAATTGAATAAAGAAGGACTGATTGACGGAGAGATTTATACGATGGATGACAATAAATTGAATGCGAAAGGCTCGCAAGGAATTTTAGGAACAGCGATCGTTCCGAATCCAGAGACAGTCTTCACTAATCAGAAAGACTACATTGGTTTAGGCGGATTAAAGGGACCTCATGGTGATACATTATACAGTCATGTGAAATCACCTCTTGTACATGTTGGAGCATTTGCGATAACAGATAAAAATAAGAATCCGCAAGCGACTATTCGTTGGATTGATTATTTCTTCGGGGAAGAAGGGGCAACATTGCAATTTATGGGAGTAGAAGGAGAAACGTATGAAAAAAATGGCGATGGGAAACCTCAATTCACTGAAAAAATTACCAATAACCCAGATGGATTAACTTTTGACCAAGCTCTAACACCGTATGTTACCTGGATGGGAGGAAGTTATCCTGGGTATGTACAAGAAAAGTATTTTGGTGGATCAGAAGCTTTACCAAGCTCTGTAGCTGTTGGAGATAAAGTACAGCCAGATGCTCCAAAAGAAATCTGGAATGGTTTTAACTACACGGATGATGAGTTGAAATTCAAGCTAGCTACAGGAACTGATTTAGAAACATTTATCAATGAAACAGAAGCTGCATTCATTGCAGGAGATAAAGACTTTAGCGAATGGGATCAATATGTAGAGCAAGTAAAACAAATGGGGCAAGATCAATATTTAGAAGTAGAAAAAGCAGCTCATGACCGTTACCAAGCTAATTAAAATAGTTAAGCGCTGAAATAAGCTAGCCTAATAGGAATAGTTAGCTCAAGGATTTATCTTTAGCGACTATTCCTTAAGCTGTGGCATTTTCTGTAGATGTTAAGAGGAAAAGAAATCGGAATATGTGCTCAAAAAGGGAGAGGAAAAGATGGATGGACTTTTTGCTCGAGTGTACCATGGGAGTCAGATAGTCGCAAAATTAATGTATGTAAATGCGCTTTGGGTTGGCGGAATCATACTTGGAGGGGGGATATTCGGCTTATTCCCAGCCACTATCGCTTTGTTTTCGGTTGTGAGAAAATGGATTATGGGAGATAAAGACCTTCCAATTATAGCGACATTTTGGCGTTACTATAAATCGGATTTTAAAAGAGCCAATATATTAGGCTATGCCTTATCCCTAATAGGGTTTTTTCTCTATTTTGATTTGAGGTTTTTTCAGACAGAAATGAATCCAGGTTATGGAATTATTAGTCTGATATTTTTATCCTTACTGTTTTGGTTTTGTGTGGTCTTATTATATATTTTCCCTGTATATGTCCATTATGATTTTTCGCTAGTTCAATATGTCAAACACGCCATTATTCTTTCCTTTGCACGCCCTCTCCAAACGATGGCCATGCTAGTTGGAATTATCGCTGTCTATTTGTTGTTTCAATATATACCGGGGCTAGTGTTTTTTATAGGTGGAAGTTTACTAGCGTATATTTTAATGTTTTTAGCGTCTTTTTCGTTTGCGAGAGGCTGAATAACGAAAAAACGTCTGAAAAGGTAGCTTTTCTAGACGCTTTTTTTGGTGTGTCTATAAAAAGTAAAAGCAATTTAAGTTCTATGGCTGTCGATACTTTTGAAATCTAATTCCATTGTCACCTGTGTTGCTTAATTTTCTTCTTAAACTTATTACATCCTTATAAATTTTCATGCTTATGATGATCAAGGACGTACTCAATATACTTGATAAAATCGTGCTCGCAAATAACAGCCAGATGATTTTCTTGGCACTATTCCATAACATTGTGACACCCCCTAGTTAGAAGGTATTGTTTGTAAAATTAAGAGTGATTATGCTGTTTTTGGGCTTGATAAGTTCTTCCATTTATAAACCGAATAGAAAAACAGCTTTAAGTGCAAAATACACTTAAAGCTGTCCTCTAATACTTACTCCCCAGTCATCAATTTCTTCCCATCCTCTTTCTCCGGCAAGTAAATCTGCTGACTAGGCAAGGCAATTTCAATTCCATGTTTCTCTAGAATGCTAAGTATCTGTAAATTTGTATCTTCTTTCACCGCTAAGTATTCAGCCCAAATAGTTGTCTTCGTAAAAAAGTAGACAAAGACTCCTAATGAATAATCGCGGAAATCGGTAAATCGAACCATTATCGTATCAGGATGTACACCTGGATGTGCATGAAGCATAGCTTCAATTTCCTTTAATGCTGTTTTGAGCTTTTCATTTGGTGTACGATAGGAAATGGCTAGTTCATAATCAATTCGTCGTTTTGACATCTTCGACCAGTTTGTAATAGCTTCATTGGAAAGCTTCGAGTTTGGAACTGTCACGATTGTATCCGCAAATGTCCGAATTTGCGTACTTCGGAAGGAAATATCCTCAACAGTTCCTTCTACTGAAGGTGTCTGAATCCAATCTCCCTTTGCAAACGGCTTTTCGGTAATAATGACAACCCCGCCAAAGAAGTTAGCAACCGTGTCCTGTGCAGCTAAGGAGAAGGCAAGACCTGCAACTCCGAGACCAGCGACAAAGGCGCCAATTTGAATATGCCATGTATCTAGAATACTCACAGCCGTAAAGATAACGACAAGCATGCGGAAAACTCTTCCTAAGAATGGAATAAGCATACTATCAGCATCTAATTTTGTTCGCGAAATCATTCGTTCAAACGGATTCGATTGATCGGAAAAGTAATTAAAAATTCCCCAGCCAATTAAAGCGATTATAAACGATCTAAAAACTTGTTGAACAAAGTTAAAGGTTGTAATCGGGAATGGTAAGTAAGTTAAAGCCAAATAAGTTCCAAGTATGACCCAGAACCAGCGTAGGGGCCTTTCATATGCTAAGAAAATTTTTGAAACAATATCTACAGGTAATTTTTTTACCAATGCTAAGATTAATTTATAAATGTACTTAGTAAATAGCTTTCTAAAACCTAAGAAAACTAAAAAGATTAACAAAGCGATACCTAAATCAATCCAGTTAAACCGCTGAAAAGCAGTTATAAATCGCTCTGATTGTGACCACACTTGCAAATTACCCATTAAAAAATTCACCTCGCCCATCATTATAGCATAGGAATACCCGGACTCTTATCAATTCAATCAATGGTAAATAAACTGTAATATGAGAAAAGTATTTTTAACTCTTTTTCATGAAGAAATTGACTTAAAAAAATCTCTTTTATTATCTAGTTTTTTAACAAATATATATAACAGAATAATGTATGTACTTACATTAAAGTAAAAAAATTATAAATCACTAAAAATTACTATGGCAAATAGAAAGAAAAGATGTATAATGGACATAGGTTCTCTATAAAGAACGAATATTCAATGAGTGTAATTTTATAAAGCACGAATAATCTGGGAGGTATTCTATTTGGAAGGAATAAAGTCGGTTAAAGAGATTTTAGCTATTTTGAAAAAAAGAATGTTACTTATTATGATGGTATCCATTGGAGCTGGCATTGTAAGCGGCTTATATACTAATTATAAAATAACGCCACTCTATCAAAGCAGCTCACAGCTTTTGGTTAATAAGAATATTGAAAAAGTCGTTGATGTCAGTGAACTGGATGTAAGATCCAATATGGATTTAATCGATACATATATTGTTATTATCAGAAATCCAGTCATCTTAAATGATGTGGTTGAAAAGCTCCAATTACCAATAACGGCAGAGCAATTAAGTAGTCAAATCCAAGTTGCTAAACAAGATTCTACACAAGTTTTAAATGTAACAACTACAGACACTAATCCAGAACGAGCTGCAAAAATTACCAATACTACTATTACTACTTTTTTAGAAAAATTGCCATCCCTAATGAAGGTTAATAATGTGCAAATAATGAATGAAGCAATAGTAAATGAAAAGCCAATCAGCCCTAGTATAACTGTTAATATAGCAATTGCGGTTGCTTTAGGGGGGATTATGGGAGTGGGATTAGTCTTATTATTTGCCTTTTTGGATACGACCGTAAGATCAAAATCAGATTTAGAAAAATTAAATATAAAGGTAGTTGGAACGCTATCTGCTATTTCTGAAAAAGACAGAATCCCTCAATCACTTATGGAATCCTTAAAAGCAGAAAGGAGATCGTTAAATGTCACCACTACCGAAACGGAAATCTAAATTAGAAAGGGTAAGTAATCTATTATCCCACCTAAAACCCAAATCGCCAATCAGAGAACAATACCATGCAATACGTGCTAGCATTCAGTTAGCTATTAATGAAAATCAGATTAAAACCTTAGCAATTGTATCAGGAGAAGAATCAGAAGGAAAATCTACCTTTTCTGCTAATCTAGCAATTGCCTTTGCAGAGGTAGGAAAAAGAGTTCTTCTTGTAGACTCCAATTTTCGTCATCCAACATTACACACATCATTTGAAGAAAATAATGAAATTGGTTTAAGCACTATACTAGTAAACAGGGATAGGCTAGAAGAATGTGTAATAGAAACACCTATTGACCATCTTGACCTGTTAACGAGTGGACCTGTGCCTCCTAACCCATCAGAATTACTCGGTTCACCTGCAATGGAGGTGTTAGTAAGTAACGTATCCCACCAGTACGATATGGTTATATTTGATACGCCATCACTAGTATCTGTCGCTGATTCTTTATTACTATCGAATATATCAGACGGGGTATTAATGGTTGTGCGCAGCAATAAAAACAATATAGAAACCGTTGAATTTACACGGGATATGCTTTCGAATTCTAAAGCGATTTTTTTAGGTGCAGTGCTTAATGATGAGCGTGTGAGTAAAAGGCAGCGTAAAAAAGTGAGAATAAACTAGAGCTGAAAAGAAAACTGCTTAACTTAAGCGTTTTTTATAAATAAACTCCATTCGACAAAAAGTGCTATTTCCTTCTATTAGATACATTGTTATAATGACGATTAGTCAATCGTTCTTCAAAAAGAACGATTTGATTTTAATGTAAATAAAGTATTTTAAATTAAATCTTTTATGATCTTACAATATAGACCTTTATAAGGCTATATATTTTTGAAGATTCGTTCTTTATTAAGAATGTTATGGTTTTTTGGTGATGTCTCTTAACCAATATCAATAGAGGCACTCGGTCACGCTGTGGGTAGAATAAAGGCTCTACCTTAGCGCTAGTCTGCAAAAGTGTGATGTGAGGGGAGGTTAAATGCCTTATTTAAGAAATTTTAACGAAGGAAACAAGTTCGTTTTCTTCGTTAAGTTTTTTTAAAGAGAAATAAATATTATTATCATTGTTACTAGATAAATAATATTTATTGTAACTAGAACATATTAATTAGCAGTTAACAAGAAAGCTGGTGAAAGTAGTTGTCGTTAGGAGAAAAATCATTAGTAAGAGAATTAAATGTAAGGACAGAAGTAGTGCTGATCAAAGAGCAGAAAGCTTATCTTCTTTTCAAAAGGGTCTTCGACATTCTCTGTGCCATCATAGGGCTGCTTATACTTTCGGTATTATTTTTCATTATTGGATTATTAATAAAGCTCGAGGACAAACAGGGATCAGTCTTTTTTAAACAGACGAGAATTGGAAAAGACGGAAAACCCTTTGAGATGTATAAGTTCCGTTCTATGGTATCCAATGCAGAAGACCTTAAAGCCTCGTTAATGGATAAAAATGAGGCTACTGGTCCTGTATTTAAAATAAAGGACGATCCAAGAGTAACAAGAATCGGCAAATTTATCCGCAAGACTAGTATCGATGAACTTCCACAGTTAATAAATGTTTTAAAAGGAGAAATGAGTTTAGTAGGACCAAGGCCTTCCCTTCCCCAAGAAGTTGCTGCCTATTCATCATATGAAAGACAAAGATTAAAGGTAGTTCCAGGCATCACCTGCTATTGGCAAGTTGGTGGAAGAAGCAGTCTTAGTTTTAGTGAATGGGTAGAGCTTGATCTTAAATATATAAGAGAAAGAAACCTATTTATTGATTTTAAGTTAATCATTAAAACCTTTTTTGTCCTATTTGGATCAAAGGATGCGTTTTGAGTGGAGGGATGAAGAAATGGAAACGTCGGTAATTATCCCGACCTATAAGCGGACAAATGATTTAAAAAGATGTTTAGAGGGATTATGCAGACAACTTCATAAACCTGATGAAGTAATAGTGGTAGTTCGTGATACAGATAACCAAACTGCAAGCTTTCTAAAAGACTATCAATCTATTATTTCTATTAAACAAGCAATCGTAACTCGACCAGGTCAAGTTGCCGCATTAAACGAAGGGCTGCAGCAGGCTGCAGGAGAATTCATTTGTATATTAGATGATGATACAGTGCCGCATACTCACTGGCTTCAAAAGATAATCGATATATTTAAAAGTTCTGAGCAAATTGGCGGGGTCGGTGGGCGTGACTGGGTAGTTCACGGCAACCACAAAGAAGTGGAAAGGAAAGATCCTGTTGGAAAAGTACAATGGTTTGGTCGTGTCATTGGAAATCACCATCTAGGGTATGGAGAAGCTCGTGATGTAGATGTTTTAAAAGGAGCAAACATGAGCTTTCGCCGTAAGGCAATTGCTGGATTATCTTTTGATGAAAGATTATTAGGGCAGGGAGCACAAATACATAATGATATGGCATTTAGTTTAAGTGTAAGAAAGCGGGGATGGAGGCTGGTATATGACCCGGAAGCAGCAGTGGATCATTATCCAGCTCCGCGATTTGATCTCGATCAGAGAGGGGAATTTAATAAGGAAGCGTATTTACAAGGGGTATTTAATGAAACTTTGATCTTATCTGAATATATGTCAAATCCGATCCGAAAATTATTATACATAGGATGGTCTATAATGATTGGTACATCTGACAGACCGGGAATATTACAACTTATTCGACTTTTAAAGAAAAATCCAAAATCCAACTTCCAAAAATTCTCCGTAAATATTCATACTCGATTAGGAGTTCAAAAAAAATTAAAAACCATAGTAAGGAGTTAAGCTAGATGAAAAAGAAACTAGCGATTGTTGCCCATAACATAAACAATAGAGGTGGAATGGAAATTCATCTCTCAGAGATGATTAGGCGACTAAGTAATGAATATGAGATCACTGTTATTGCTTCTGAATTAAGTGGGGAATTTAGCGAAGTTAAATTCATAAAAATTCCAGTTCCACAGAGACCTGTTTTTCTAAAAAGTGTACTTTTTGCGGTTATAGCAAGTCTTGTTTTGTTTATTAAAAAATATGATTTAGTTCATACAACAGGTGCAATAGTTTTTAACCGAGTAGATATGTCTACTATTCATTTTTGCCATCGGGCATATAGAACTCTTGGACTAAATGATCGTCTCAAACATACAAAATCATTTGCTCATAAAATAAATTCTTGGCTACAAGGCAATTTTGCTTTATGGATGGAAGGGGTTTGTTATCAGCCAGACCGTATTCCGCATCTAGTAGTCGTTTCTGAACATGTTAAAAAAGAAGTTTTAAAGCATTTTCTTTATAAAGAAGATGATATAAGTATTATTTATAACGGGGTTGATGTTTCAGCTTTTAGACCAGCATCTATTGAAGAGAAAAAGCATTATAAGAAAAAATTAGGAATTCCTACAGAGGCTTTAGTATTCGTTTTTGTTGGTGGGGATTGGTCAAGGAAAGGTCTAAGAATTCTATTAGAGGCTTTTCAAGAATTATTATCGAGGAATGCAGAACTAAAGGCAAAAGTATTAGTAGTAGGAAAAGGGGACAAATCAGCAATATTGAAAGATTTTTCTAAGGAGGTAACCGATCATATTATTTTTCACGGCTTCAAAGAGAATCCAGCCGATTTATATAGATTGTCAGATATATATGTTCTCCCTAGCTTATATGAAACGTTTAGCATTGCATCATTGGAAGCAGGGGCATGTGGTTTACCAGTCATTATGACTTCTGTTGGTATTGCTAATATAATTGCCGAAGATAACATTACAGGGTATACCGTTGACAGAAATAAGGAATCGGTTTTAGAAGCAATGGAAAAATTAGCATTAAATCCAGAATTAAGAGACAAGATGTCATTCCAAGTTAGACAACGATCGCTAAATATCACTTGGGATGATACGTATAAGTTATTTCAAAAGCAATATGAGAATTTAATTGATGTGTCTTAAAAGTGAGGGCTGAATATTGACTACTTTTCTTTATAGAAGAAGATTAATGGAGTTAGGGATTCTATTCTTAGCTCTTCTTGTTGTTGGCAGACTTTCAATAAGTCCTGGAAATATAAGAGTACTTATATTTGCTAGTCTCTTTATCATTACATTAGCCATGTTAGCAATCGTTAGAGAACGTATCATTTTCTTTTTAATTGTCTACTTAGCTTTCATGGGCTTAATTCGAAGGGCGCTAATTCCTATTGCAAGCTGGAGCTCATTTGATCCTTTACTAATACTTGGACCAAGCATAACGATTATTTTAGCTCTTTCTTTATTTTGGGAATTGAAAAGTCAACAGAACCTAGGAGAAGAGAAGCCGGATAAATTAATGGTTGCTCTTTTTATTTTTGGTTGTGTACAAATGTTTAATCCATACTCTGGGAGTCCGATATCAGGTTTCGTAGCCGCGATATATATAATTGTTCCTTGGTTATGGTATTTCATTGCATTCTACAAAATTAAGCAAAAGGATATAGTCAGGATTTTAAATATTGTAGAAGTAATCGGTACACTGATTGCACTTTATGGCATCTACCAGACATTCTTTGGAATTCTTCCATTTGAACAAATGTGGGTGGATCTGACGGGGTATGCTGCTTTGTATCTAGCAGAAGATACAGTAAGAGCAATTGGCACATTTCCGAGTGCACAGGAATTTGTTTATTTTACAATGATTACTTTTATGATTGGATTTACAAAGTTGATATTAAAGAAAAACTGCCTGATTCATCTACCAGTAGTTCTTATAACTCTGCTATCCATCTTTTTTGCCAGTTCTAGAACAGTTATTTTTTTTATGGCTATAGCTTTAATAATGATTTTGATTGTATCTAAGAAAACGCTGCTTCAAAAAATAGTAACAGGATTAATATCAATTATGGTCCTATTCTCTATTTGGTCCCATTTACCTCGTTTAAATCCATCATGGTTTGGCGTTGCTGAACCAGCAGTACAACATATGATAGAAGGTTTGGTTGACCCGTTATCAGAAGAACAAACTGGTTTAGGTCACATTGAAAGGATTGTTGAAGGAATGAAAACAATCGCCACTAATCCCATTGGGCACGGCATTGCATCTGTAACAAAAGCTGCTGATAAATCAGGGGGAAAGGATGCTATGTCAACAGAAATGGACCTTTCTAATATGATAGTAGCATTAGGTATTGGAGGAGTTATATACATTTTAGTAGTTATTATGACAATGTATAAACTTATCAAACTAATAAGTAGGCAAAGGAAAATAGAATACATCATGGTATTAGGAATTTTGGCAGGGGGAATTGGAAATTGGGTAAATGGAGGATTCTATACAACCTCAATACTAACATGGCTGTTAGTAGGGTGGATTCATAAACAATATAGTAGTTATCGAGGTGAAGTTCATGCATATAGTAGTCATTAGTCATGCTTGTGTTACAGATATCAACCAGCAAATATATGCGGAAATGGAGAAAATGGGACATAAAGTTGATTTAATAGTACCTAGTAATTTTATTGCTCCAGGGCTTACTGATAAGCCAATTTCAGTTAAAAGATGGCCGGCATTTAGTGGAAGAATTCTACAAATCCCAATATATTTTAATAAAAGTATTCCACTCCATTTCTATAAAAAAAGTTTAAAACAATTTTTTCAAAGTAATAAGCCAGATGTTGTCTATGTTGCGGAAGAACCCTATTCAATTAGTTGTTTTCAAATTTTAAAAAGTGCTTTAAAATACACCAAAGCAATTGGATTTTATTCGGCACAAAATATAAAAAAAGACTATCCCTTCTTATTTCGAAAGATGGAAAGGTATGTTTATAAAAACTCCTCTCTTGCAGTAAGCATTAGTGAAGATGTTACATCAGTATTAAAAGAAAAAGGATTTAAAAATCAGATTTGCCAAGTTCCTCTAGGAGTAGATGAAGACCACTTTCATATTTCTGCAGATTTAAGAGAAGAGGCAAGAATGGAAGCGAATATACCATCTAATGCCTATGTAATAGGATTTGCTGGCCGTCTTGTAAAGGAAAAAGGTATTGATCTATTAATTAGAGCATATAGTTCCATTTATAAAAAAATAAGTAATATGTACTTGTTAATTGTAGGAAGAGGACCTTTAATAGATGAGTTGAAAAAATTAGCAATAGAAATGGGTGTGAAAGAAAGAGTCATTTTTATAAATAAGGCTGTTCATTCCGAAATGCCTAAATGGTTTAATGGGATGGATATTCATGTTCTGCCTTCTATTACAATGCCTAACTGGCGAGAGCAGTTTGGCAGGGTTTTAATTGAGGCCGCTGCATGCGGGGTACCTTCTATTGGAAGTTCTAGTGGAGAGATTCCTATTGTACTAGATAGCTTAGGGATGGAAAACGTATTTGAAGAAGGAAATATAGCACAACTTACTAAGGAGATATTAAAAGTAGCTCAGAAAACAAGTAATTCATTAGATATTAGAGAATTCTCTATAGCCAAATATGGAAATAAGGGGATTGCTGCTCGATTAGTGAGCGCTTTTGAAAAGGTTATGTAAAAATAAACTTAAAATCTAGTATAAAGGTAGTGTTAGTGATGACCAATAGATTATTTATATCTATAGACTTTCCACCAGAAAAGGGGGGAATTCAAAACTATGTATATGGGCTTGTTTCTCATCTTGATCCTATGAAAACAGTGGTTTTAACTTCTAATAGATTAGGAGAGGACGTCTATAAAGAATTCGATGGCAAACAGTCCTTTCCAACGTATCGAATCGGATTTTCTAACAAGGTGTCCATAGTCAAACAAGTAGTGCAGCTATTTGTTTTATTTTTCTCTATTTGGTCCATTAAAAGAAACCATCATATAAAGGAACTCCATTTCGGAAATATAATGCCGATTGGATTAGTTGGTCCGTTCGCTAGTAAATGGTTAAAGGTAAAATTTTATCCTTATATTCATGGACTTGATTTTCTTGAGTCTAAGACCAATCCATTAAAGTATAAGTTACTAAATTATAGTTTAAAACATGCCACGAAAATAATATGTAATAGCAATTATACGAAAAATGTGCTGATACAATCAGGTATCGATGAAAGTAAGTTAATGGTCATTCATCCAGGAATCCATGCCAATCTTCAATCTAAAAAGTTACATAAAGAAGCAGTAGTAACTAAGTACCAACTCCAGGATAAATTTGTTTTGTTAACAGTTGGTCGACTAGTAGAGCGTAAAGGCCATGATAAAGTACTAGAAGCATTAAAGGAGCTTGTGCAAGATAATCCGAATATTAGATATATTATTTGTGGCAAGGGGCCAGAACGTGAAAAGTTAGAAGCACAGATAAAGAAATTACAATTAGAGAAGTTTGTAATTTTTACAGGGGCCATAGATCAGAACGAATTGGAAGCATTATATGAGGCAGCGGATTTATTTATTATGTTGAATAGGGAATTGAAAGAGCAAGGAGATGTAGAAGGCTACGGGATCGTCTTTTTAGAAGCGGGCATGCATAAATTGCCAGTTATAGGAGGAAACAACGGAGGAGTGCCAGATGCAGTAGTGAATGGAACGACTGGCTACCTAGTAAATGCTACAGATATTCAAGAGGTAGTAAACACGATTCAGAGGTTACAGCAAGATAAGCGGCTAATAAAGGAAATAGGGATAAATGGATATAAGTGGGTTAATAGCAATTGTTTATGGTCGAGTAGAGTGAAGCTCTTAGACAACCTAGAGGGATAAAGGAAGGATGGCGAGATCATTGAAATCTGCACTGATTACTGGGATAACTGGTCAAGATGGAGCTTATTTAGCACAATTGCTATTAAATAAAGGATATAAAGTGTTTGGGTTACTGGCCAGAAGGAGTACAGATACATTATGGAGACTAGAGTATCTGCAAATTAAGGAAGAAGTGGTATTAGTTGACGGAGATATGACAGACCTGTCTTCTTTGATAAGAGCATTACAGTTAGCCAAACCTGATGAAGTATATAATTTAGCAGCGCAAAGCTTTGTTGGGACCTCTTGGGAACAGCCAGTATTAACAGGCAATATCACAGGTATAGGAACAGTGAATATTCTGGAGGCTATAAGGTTAACGAATCCAGGGATAAAATTCTATCAAGCATCAACAAGTGAAATGTTTGGATTAGTACAGGAGGAGATTCAAACAGAAAAAACACCATTTCACCCTAGGAGCCCTTATGGAGCGGCTAAGTTATACGCACACTGGATGACAATTAATTATCGAGAAAGCTATAAAATGCATACTTCTTGTGGCATTCTTTTCAATCATGAGTCGCCATTGAGGGGAATTGAATTTGTCAGCAGAAAAATCACAGATGCTGCGGCAAGAATAAAGATGGGGATACAAAAGGAATTGAGGCTGGGCAATATAGAAGCCAAAAGAGATTGGGGCTATGCAGCAGATTATGTAGAAGCAATGTGGCTAATGCTGCAACAAGAATCAGGAGATGATTACGTTATATCTTCTGGAAGAACAACAACTGTACGCAGACTTTGTGAAATCGCCTTTAGCTATCTTGATTTAAATTATCAAGACTATGTAGTGATAGATCCTCAATACTACCGTCCAGCAGAAGTAGATGTTCTCTTGGGAGATTCATCGAAAGCGAGAAGAAAGTTAAATTGGAGAGCGAAGACAGAGTTAGAGCAGATGGTAAAAGTAATGGTGGATGCGGATGTACAGAGAATAAGGAAAGAACTAAACAGCTATCCTTCTCTTTTTCCTAAATTAGCAAATTTATAGAAAATTAACTTTGAAGTAGTCAAGAACTGCTTCTTTTTTATGTATAAAAATGGCGAAAAGGAGGGGAGCCAGTGAAGCAAGTTGGAAAGATTAAAGTACTGTTCCTAGTACACACGGCAATAATTGGAGGGGGAGAAAGAAGTTTAATTGATATATTGACCTATATCAACAAAGAAAGATTCCAGCCCACATTAGTATGCTTTGAAGACGGTCCACTTGTGGAAAGAGTATCGGAAATTTCTGGTGTGGAGGTTGCTGTCATTCCATTTTCCGAGAAAGTATTGAAGTATAACAGAGATGAAAAAAGTACATTAAGGTTCTTGTCCATATTCTCTTTATTTGTCCCAATGGTTAGACTTTTTTCTTTCATGTATAAGAATGAGGCAAAGATTGTCTATTCTAACTCAATGAAAGCCCATTTTATTGGACTTGTTGTTGGGAAGCTGGCATTTAAAAAAGTTATTTGGCATGTAAGGGATATTATTGATGGTGGAATAAATAAGAAATTATTTGTTTTGCTGTCAAAGTTTGCGGACGAAATTATATGTATTTCAAAGTCTGTATCCAGTCAATTTGGAAAAACAGAGAAGACAAAAATTGTCTATAACGGAATCCTTCCATTAGAGGAGGTTAGAAGTCGTGAGGGAATTTAAAGTTGCTATTGTGGGTCAGATAGCTAGATGGAAAGGGCAAGACGTGTTCATTAAGGCAGCAAAGCTTTTGCACCCAAAGTACCCCGAGATCAAATTTTTGATAATTGGAGATGTATTGTTTGCGAAAGAAGAAGAACTTCAGTACAAGAATCATTTAATAGAATTAGCAAAGGATTGTAATTATATTCAGTTTCTAGGTCATAGAGAAAACGTTTTGGCATTACTGAAAGATATCGATATCCTAGTGCATGCTTCTACTAGAGCAGAGCCTTTTGGCAGGGTGATTATTGAAGGAATGGCTTCTAGAAAGCCAGTAATCGCAGCTGGGATAGGAGGACCGTTGGAGTTAATTGAGGATGATTTCACAGGTATCTTATATTCACCAGGAGATTACAATCAATTAGCCGAAAAAATAGCGTTGCTTTACAAAAATGAAGAAAAATATAATTATGTTGCGAGAAATGGCTATCACAAGTTCAAAGATAATTTTGATATTAGAAAAACAGTGTCATTAGTAGAAAAGTATATTAATTCTCACATTAGGCAGTAAACAATTATATAAATACATTTGAGGTGTGAAAATGAAAGTAGCTCTAATATCAAGTGCTGATTATGATCCAAATACCGGAGTTTCTGGTACTCGAATAGCTTTTAGAGATGCTCTTAGAGAGTTAGGCGTGCAGGCCGATACGTATTTCATGGATGATTTAAAAAGTTTTTCTGGGGGGCTAACGGATAAGGTTTTATTCCCGTGGAAAGTAGCTTGGAATAAGATGAAATGGAATGATTATGATGTGATAGACGTCGCTTCAGGGGATGGCTGGGTATTATCTTCTATGCGAAATCGTCCTACTACCGTTTTTAGTAGTCACGGATTAGAGCATTTAGCCCATCATGAGCTATTAAAAGAATCAAAGAATGGCCATGTGAATTTAAGTTGGAAATATCCTATATATTGGGGTGGGTTCAGACTTTGGGAAGTAGCTAAGTCTATAAAGATGTCTGATGTGTCTATATTCTTAAATGAAAATGATAAGAAATATGCAATCAACCATTTCAAAGTCAATCCTAAAAGCGTCTATATTGTTCCCAATGGTATACCAGATTACTTTATAGGGAGAGAATTTACTCGGAAAAGGGGTGACAGTAAGTCAATTAAAATAGTACAGATCGGGAGTTACATTCAAAGAAAAGGGATAAAATATACATCAGAAGTAATGAATGAACTACTTCAGAAGTATCCAAATATAGAACTAACTTTTCTGGGAACAGGGTGTAATAGGGAAACGGTCTATCAAGATTACATTCCTGAGGTAAGAAGTAGAGTAAAGGTAATGGAAAAATATAAACATAGCGAATTGCCGGAACTACTAGAACATTACCAAATTAATCTTTTTCCTTCTTTATCTGAAGGATTTGGAAAAACATTGATAGAGGCTATGGCTTGTGGTCTGGCGCCAATCACCTTTGAAACACCAGGTCCGTTAGATATTTTGACGAATATGCATGATGGACTTGTGGTGCCGAGGAGGAATAAAGAGTTATTGCGGAATGCTCTTGAAAAGTTAATTAACCAACCGGCATTATTATATGATTTACAAGTGAATGCTTATCATACTGCTCAAAAATATAGTTGGAATCAAGCGGCAAAGCAGAGATTAACAGTATATGAAAATGCAATTGAGGTTAGATGAATATAGGAATAAATGTGGAAAACTATCGTAATAATAGGAGCTATTAGATGAAAAAATTATTTTTATCTAGTTTATCTGTCAATCTATTTATAATGATTATCAATTTAATTACTGGTATATTAAGTGCACGTTATTTAGGAGCATATGGGAGAGGGGAATTGGCAATAGCAACTAGATGGCCGAATTTATTCATCTTGCTTTTTACGTTTGGGTTGCCTGGTGCACTTACTTTCTTAGGAAAGAAAAATAATAAGGAACAAAGCAGCTATTTAAGTGCGTATTTTATACTTAATGCTATTATAGGTCCTGTTGGTTTAATTATCGGCTTTATAGTTTTTCCAATGATAATCTCCAATCAACCAGCTTCTATTATAAATATGGCAAAAATATCATTACTAGCATTACCTTTCGCAATAATGTCACATGGTCTAATAGGAAGTCTACAAGGTATAAATAAGTTTAAGCATGTGATGGCGATTAAATTAATGACGCCATTTGGGATTGTTACAATAATTTTAGTTCTTATTTTTGCTGGTAAATACAATGTCTATAATTTCATTGTTATAACTACTTTATTAAATGTTCTTATTTGTATCATTTCCTTGTTAATGGTTTTAAAGTTTATCAAACCAACATTAAATAACACTTTAAATAAAACGAAAGAATTAACAAAGAGAGGTATTCAAATTTATGGCTATTCCATAACATCTAGTTTTGGTAATCAAATGGATCAGTTGGTGATTTCCTTAGTTCTAAGTCCGTTTATTTTAGGTTTATATACAGTAGCTGTAAGTATTAGAAATATGTTGATATCCCTAATTCATGGAGCAATAAGTGTCTATTTGATGCCTAAATTAATGGATTTAAAGGGTACCGAGAGATATATGAAGGTGGAAAGAATACATGGGACGCTATTTTACGGGACATTCTTTGTATCAATATTCTTAAGTAGTGTGTTGCCTTTAGTGATTCCTTTAATTTATGGGAAAGAGTTTGTAGATTCCATCATTATGGGGGTAATACTCTTAAGCAGTGTCCCTTTTTCGATAGGAAATGCGATATTAGTCAACTTTTTAACAGCTGAAGGTAAGTTTCATAGAATTACCTGCTCGGAGATTTTAGGTATTATAGTGGGGTTAATTGTTACAGTACTTTTATATAGATTTATGGGTGGAGAAGCGGCAGCGTTGGGAGTAGTGAGTAGTTCGATTGCAAAATGGATTGTAAATTTACATGCAAGCTGTAAGATAGGGGTAAACTATAGGTCATTATTCACCCTTTATATAGATTCATATAAATCACTTTTGCAAGTACTATTAAGTGTAATCTATATAAATAAAGTTCAGAAATATAAATCGACAATTAACAAAAATGTATGAGTAAAACTAATAAATTTCTAATAGTTTTTTAGTAGCAAGCATACTGAAGGAGGTCGAATCTTATGAAAACAGCCATCATCCACGACTGGTTAGTAGTCTACAGCGGGGCGGAAAAAGTGCTGGAGGAATTACTTAAACTCTTCCCAGATGCAGATCTATACAGTACGGTCGAACATCTAGAAGCCAAAGATCGACATTTTATTCAAAATAAACAGGTGAAAACAACCTTTATACAAAAGCTTCCTTTTTCGAAGAAGAAGTATCGAAATTATCTTCCTCTTATGCCGTTAGCAATCGAGCAATTGGATCTTTCTAAATACGATTTAATCATCTCCAGTTCTCATGCAGTTGCAAAGGGAGTGATAACAGGTCCGGATCAGCTCCATATTTCTTACGTATATTCACCAATACGCTATGCCTGGGATTTGCAGCATCAATATTTAAGGGAATCGGGTCTTGAAAAGGGAATAAAAAGCTGGATAACAAGGTTCATTCTGCACTATGTTCGAAACTGGGATTATCGAACAGCAAATGGTGTGGATTTTTTTATGTGCGTATCTGACTTTATTGGGCGGAGAATTTGGAAGACGTATCGGAGGGAAGCCAAGACAGTATATCCTCCAGTAGATGTATCTGCGTTCACGTTAAGAGATGAGAAAGAAGATTTTTATTTAACTGCCTCACGGATGGTACCGTACAAAAAGATAGATACCATTGTAGAATCTTTTTCTTTATTGCCAGACAAGAAACTAGTTGTCATAGGAGATGGTCCAGACTTTAAGAAAATTAAAGCAAAAGCTGGACCAAATGTTATGTTGATGGGGTACCAGCCTTTTGAAGTATTAAAGGACTTTATGCAGCGTGCGAAAGGCTTTATTTTTGCTGCGGAAGAGGATTTTGGCATTGCTCCATTAGAAGCACAAGCATGTGGAACACCTGTTATTGCATACGGGAAAGGCGGGTCTCGGGAGACAGTTAGAGGATACAATGAATCTACCAGTCCAACAGGGCTCTTTTTTTATGAACAAAATGTGGAAGCAATTGCGGCAGCTGTCCAAAAGTTTGAGCATATCCAGATAGATTCAATTAATTGCCGAAATCACTCCTTATATTTTTCGAATGAACGTTTTCAAAAAGAATTTAAAGCGTTTATTGATACCAAAATCAATGAATGGAGAATAGAAAAAGCTTTAGCAAGTGAAAAGGAGGGAACTTCTGAACACTGGCTGCATAAGAGAAAGAAGGCATGATAAAAAGGAGGCATTCCTATGAAAACAGCAATTATCCATGATTGGCTGGTAGTTTATAATGGGGCAGAAAAAGTACTAGAGGAGATACTCAAGATTTATCCAGATGCAGACCTTTACAGTACAGTCGATTACTTAGATGAGAAAGATCGGCATTTTATTCAACATAAGAAAGTGAACACGACTTTTATTCAAAAGCTTCCTTTTTCGAAAAGGAAGTACCGTGCGTATCTTCCCTTAATGCCATTAGCCATTGAACAATTAGATTTATCTAAATATGATCTCATTATCTCTAGCTCCTATGCTGTAGCAAAAGGGGTCATAACTGGACCAGATCAGCTGCATATTTCTTATGTTCATTCTCCTATTCGCTATGCTTGGGATCTTCAGCACCAATATTTAAAAGAAGCAGGGATGGATAAAGGAATAAAAGGATATTTAACTAGATTTCTACTGCACCAAATTCGTAATTGGGATTATCGAACAGCAAATGGTGTAGATTTTTTTATGTCTAATTCTGATTTTATCGGAAGAAGAATCTGGAAGGTTTATAAAAGAGAATCCCAAACAGTATATCCGCCCGTGGATATCTCTAAATTTAGCTTTTATCCAGACAAAGAGGATTTCTACCTTACTGCTTCCAGGATGGTTCCTTACAAGAAAATAGATACAATAGTTGAAGCATTTTCTCTGATGCCAGATAAGAAATTAATCGTAATTGGAGACGGTCCGGATTTTAAAAAAATTAAGGCGAAAGCAGGTTCAAATGTTCACTTGATGGGCTATCAATCCTTTCAAGTGTTAAAAGACCATATGCAGCGAGCAAAAGGTTTTATCTTTGCAGCGGAAGAAGACTTTGGCATAACCCCTCTAGAAGCACAGGCTTGTGGTACGCCAGTCATTGCTTATGGAAAAGGGGGGTCCTTAGAAACGGTCAAAGGATACAATGAATCGCTTCATCCAACGGGGTATTTCTTCTATGACCAAACTCCAGAAGCGATAAGAAGGGCTGTGGAGCAATTCGAACGATTACCATTCAATCCAGTCCATTGTCGAGAGCATGCTTTGAATTTCTCTCCGGAACGGTTTCGTACAGAATTCAAACAGTTTATAGAGGAAAAAATAGCGCACAAACAGCAAATTTGGGAAAAGGCAACGAAAATCAATGTAGTAAAATCTTATATCATTTCAGACGTTCACTGGACAAAGAAACAATCAATCAGTTAGGAGCGATGATGATGTTATTAAATGAGGAGTTAGTGAGAGATTGTTTTTATCAAGTTAATAAAGAAAATACATGTAAAGAATTAAATAGCCAAATGTATATATGGAATGAGCAAAATAATACGTATTACAAGATTGGAGAAATAGGGACTGTGATATGGGAATATTGCAAGTATCCGATAAGTGAGCAGCAAATCGTAGCAATGTTAATGGAGGACTATGAAGTTTCAAAAGAAGAATGTGAGCAGCAAGTAGAATATTTTTTAGCAGAATTATTAGCAGATAATTTACTAATAAAGGTAGATTTAAAAGCATGTTTAGAGTGATACGGAAAGTCAAGAAATTTATAGAAATGGATTTTAAACTAAAATGCCTAATGATGGAGGCATTTATTTTTTTGGCAAGAGGTAGGTTTTTGAAACTATTGCCATTCGCGAAAGTTGCTCCTAGTCTGGGCGAAGAATCGATGGAAACGGAAGTTCAGGTAAATGGCAATGAAAAGATGATAAAAGATGTATCTTTGGCGATTGAGATGATGAGCAAATATACATTTTGGGAAAGTGCTTGCCTTGTCCAAGCAATTGCAGCAACGAGAATGTTAAATAGAAGAAAGATTCCAACCACTTTATATCTAGGTATTGCTAGGGACCAAGCAGGCAAAATGGAGGCACATGCATGGGTTAGAAGTGGTTCTCATTATGTGACAGGTGCACGCGGTAAACAACGGTTCACCGTTGTGAATACATTTGCCGGTGGTATGAGTAAAAGAGGTGAAAAGAATGAAGGGATCAGAAGAAATTGATCTGCATAGCTGTGCTAATGAACTGCAGTTGTTATTAAGGCTATTGAATGAGGAAGAAGACTCCGTAAAACTGATAGAAGAATTTCATAAAAAGGTAGATTGGAAGGAGTTTCTTCAGTTAGTTTATTTTCATAAAGTGTATCCATCCATCTATTTAAGACTGTCTGGTACAGACTCTCCCTATTTGCCTAACAACGTAGTCAAACTAGTAGAGGGTTTATATAAAGACAATACAATCAAAATGCTCCAATTGATCAAAGAACTAGATAATATTTCAACTGCATTAACGAAGAATGAGATCCGCATGCTGACTTTAAAAGGACCAATTCTTTCCTATTATTTGTACGGAGACTTATCTTCTAGAACTTCCAACGATCTTGACATTCTGATTTCCTTTCAAGATTTAAAGTCGACGATAGAAATACTTCGAGCAAAAGGATATGAAATGGAGTATGAACCACCACGAAAATTAAAAGACTGGCAAAAAAGAAACCATCATCTTGAATTCCTTCATAAAGAGAAAAATTGCAAAGTGGAGGTGCATTGGAGACTTCATCCTGGTCCTAGTAAAGAGCCGAGCTTTGAAGACTTATGGAATAATCGCAAAACGGTGTCTATAGGGACAACAACATTCTACACATTAGAAGAGGAAACATTATTCTACTATCTTGTAACACATGGAGCGCGTCATGGCTGGTTTCGAATTCGGTGGCTAGAAGATATTGTGCAACTGTTGAGGAGAGAAGAAGATATTAATAGTTTTCCAATGGTCTTTATGGAAAATCAAGCCTGCCACCTCTATCAACAAGCGCTCTATTTAGTAGAAAACCTACAATTAAGCCCAAAAAGGTATCAGAGAAAGATAAAGAAGCAATCGAAGGGACTTGCACAAAAAGCTTTTCTATTCATGAGAGAAAGAATCAACTTTTTTCATCCTCCAGACAAGACATGGGATAAGGAAGGAAAAAAGTATCTATTTATGATGAAACCATTTAAGCAGAAGGCAGCTTACATTATTCGGAAATTCTATGCCAATTCATGGGATGCAGAAGTGCTTCCTTTACCAAAATCATTGCACTTTCTTTATCTTCCATTAAGACCGATTTTATGGCTGTGGCGAGTAATTTTAAAGCAAAAAGTTTCACTTAGGAGACTTTAGAAAATGAGAAATCTTATTGTTTTTTTTAAGAAACTGCAGGCAGTTACTGGAACGAAGATGTATCTTAATATTTTTCTTAGCATTCTAATAAGTGCCCTTGAAGGAATTAGCATTTATCTTTTAATACCAATGCTTTCTGTTATTGGATTGTTGAATATGCAGATAAACGATCTGTTTCCTATTACTTTAATAGTAGCAGCAATGGAAAAGCTGCCATTTCAACTAAATTTGACTACTGTCTTAATGATTTATCTTCTATTGATAGGTGGCCAGGCTCTGCTGCAACGGAGTCAAACGATTTTAAATACAGATATCCAGCAGAACTTTATTAAACAGCTGCGAATAGAGACATATGAATCACTTATCAAAGTGAAGTGGGAATATATGCTGAGAAAAAGAAAGTCGGATTTTAACTATATTCTCACAACAGAAATATCACGAGTCGGCGTGGGAACACATAGTATTATCCAATTAATCAGCATTGTATTTTTTACAATTGTTCAAATAATGCTGGCTTTTCTCTTATCACCATCCTTAACAAGCATTGTCTTAATTAGTGGTGGGCTACTTAGTGTTTTTATGAGGAAATTCGTGAGGAATTCTAAAACAATCGGCAAAGAAACAACAGAGTTAATGAACGATTACTTTGGAGGAATTACAGAACAGTTTAGTGGAATGAAAGATATGAAAAGCAATATGCTTGAGCCATCTTTCTTTGATTGGTTTCAGTCTAAGTCTCATTTAATACACCATAATGTGATGAATTTGGTTCGCTTAAATGCTAAGTCTGTATTCATTTATCGACTGATGGCTGGTTTCTTGATTGTCCTTTTTGTTTCTATTTCTTTTTCCTTTCTTAAACTGCCGCCAGAGAAGCTTATGGTAATTATTTTGATTTTTTCAAGATTATGGCCGCGATTTTCCTCCTTGCAAAGCAATGTAGAACAAATTGTTTCCATGTTTCCGGCATTAGATCATGTTCTGCGTGTTCAAGCGGAAAGTAACAAAAGCCAAGAATGGAGCACCTTTCGCACAAGGGAATGGGAGCCGTTTATTCTCGAACAAGCAATAGAATGTGACCATGTCTATTTCCGCTATCAAGCATCTCAGGAAGACTGGATACTAACAAACGTAAATATTCATTTTCCGCTTAAGAAAACAACCGCAATAGTTGGGCCGTCAGGAGCGGGAAAGACGACATTAGTCGATTTAGTAATGGGTTTGCTGCAGCCTGAAAAAGGCAGATTGCTTGTAAACGGAAAATCGTTGACAGAGGATGAGTTACTGTTATATCGGAATTCCATTAGTTATGTTGCTCAGGAGCCTTTTTTATTTCATAGCAGCATTCGAGAAAATTTATTAATGGTTGCACCAAAGGCGACAGAACTGGAATTATGGCAAGCTTTGTCATTTGCTGCTGCGGAGCACTTTGTTAAACAGATGCCGGAAGGATTGGATACGGTTATTGGAGATAGAGGAATAAGGCTTTCAGGCGGAGAGCGCCAGCGTCTTGTTTTGGCGAGGGCCATCTTGAGAAAACCAGCTATTCTCATACTAGATGAAGCAACAAGTGCATTAGATAGTGAAAATGAACAGAAGATTCAGCAGGCTATTGATCAATTAAAAGGGAAAATGACGATAATCGTAATCGCGCATCGTTTATCAACGATTCGAAATGCAGATAAGGTATTAGTCTTGGAATCTGGAAAGGTAATACAAGAAGGAGAATATAAGCAATTGGCGCAAACAAAGGGAGCGTTAAGAAAAATGCTTGTTTCCCAAGAATTAGCTGGAAATCAAACGTTGGCTTAATTTCAAAAAGGAGAGGATGAAATTGAAACTTGTTTTATTGTCTGGCGGCTCTGGCAAACGTCTATGGCCGTTGTCCAATGATGCCCGTTCAAAGCAGTTTCTGAAAGTGTTAACCGATGAAGAGGGCAATAAGGAATCGATGGTTCAAAGAGTATGGGGACAGCTAGAAAAAAATGATCTTGCTAAGGATTCGCTGATTGCAACAAGTAAATCACAAGTGGAAATGATTCAAATACAAGTGGGAACACAAGTGCCGATTGTGGTGGAACCAACAAGAAGGGATACATTTCCAGCAATTGCTCTAGCTGCTGTCTATTTATATTCTGTTAAAGGCTGCAGTCCTCAAGAAGTAATAGCAATACTTCCTGTTGACCCTTTTGTAGAAAATCACTTTTTTTCTAAGGTAAAGGAGCTTGAGAAAACGCTGAAAGAAAGTAATGCAGAGCTCGCTTTAATAGGAGTGCAGCCAACCTATCCTTCTGAAAAATATGGATATATCGTTCCTTATGAAGAAGAAAAGAGGAACTATATGCGAGTATCCGCCTTCAAGGAAAAGCCGAGACGAGAAGAGGCAGAAAGACTAATAGAAAGTGGCGGATTATGGAACAGTGGGGTGTTTGCTTTCCGAATCGAATATCTGCTTAATATCTTGTTGGAAAGAGGCTACCCTATTCAATATGAACAACTAGTAAGTCAATATCACCTATTACCCCAGAATAGCTTTGACTACGAGGTGGCAGAGAAGGCAGAGCAAGTAATTGCTTTATCTTATACGGGCTATTGGAAAGACCTTGGAACCTGGAATACGTTAACAGAGGAAATGCAAAATCCGATTAGTGGAAAGGGCTTTGTTAGTAAAGGGATCACCAATTCTCATATTGTAAATGAGTTGGATATTCCTATTACATTAATTGGTTTAGATGATGTGGTGGTGGCGGCAAGTCCGGATGGTATTTTAGTAACAAATAAAGAGGATAGTCTGCAAGTGAAGGAAATATTAAAAGACCTAATAGAAAGACCTATGTTTGAAGAGAGAAGATGGGGATGGTATAAAGTGCTGGAACATACGAAATATCTCGAAGGAAATGAAGTTTTAACTAAAAGAATATGTGTAGAAACAGGGAAGAATCTGAGCTATCAAGTTCATTACAAACGAAGTGAGGTATGGACAGTTGTTAAAGGAGAAGGTGTGCTAGTATTGGATGATCAACTTCAGCATATTCGGTCAGGAGATGTTATTCATATTCCTCTAGGAACAAAGCATGCTTTAAGAGCAACAAGTACAATGGAAATTATTGAAGTGCAGACTGGCAGTGAGCTAGTTGAAGAGGATATTTATCGATTCTCTTTAGAATGGAAACAAATAATGAATGGAATAACCTTTAAAAATATAGCAATAAATTTATAAACAGGTATTGCTAGGAAGTCTTTAGTATGATATGTTCTTAATAAAGAATAAGTTAGGGGAACAATACTTAATATTCGTATTTTTTTAACTGTTTCGTTCTTTATTAAGAATAAATGAGGGTGAAGTACAATAAATGAGTGGTATAGCTGGAATCTTATATGAAAATCAAGCGAACATAGCAACGGATCATGCTGGGAAAATAATGAATGGGTTTCAAGGATTCCCTTCCGATGATATTCAAGTATATAGCAGGATGAATATTTTTCTTGGCTGTCATGCACGGTGGATTACACCAGAATCAATGGGAGAGAGAAATCCTTATTACGATAAAACGAGCGGGGTGGTAATTACCTCTGATTCTATTATCGATAACCGAATGGAATTATTTCAATCCCTGCAGGTTGATCGTTCCTTGCAGCAAACTATTTCTGATACGCAGTTAATCCTTCTTGCTTATCTTAAATGGGGGGAAGAAACCCCGAAATATCTGATTGGAGATTTTGCCTTTTTTCTTTGGGATGAAAGGCAGCAAAAGCTATTTGGTGCAAGAGACTTTTCGGGAAGCAGAACTTTATATTATGTGTATAAGGATAGGCAGTTTTACTTTTCAACGATAATAGAATCGTTATTGAAATTACCAAATGTCAAGCAGCGGTTAAATGAGGAATGGCTAGCTGAATATTTAGCTATTGCTGGGGTAGTAGATACGGTTGATTCTTCCATTACACCTTTTGTTGGGATTGAGCAAGTGCCGCCATCACATAGCATCACAATTGAAAAAGGGCGGAAAAAAGTAAAGAGATATAGTCAGATAAGCTCGGAAGTAAAACCAATACATTTACCTAGTGATAATGACTATGTAGAAGCATTTCAGGAGATTTATCAATCAGCTGTCCAAGCAAGGCTTAGAACCCATAAAAAGGTGGGGTCTCAGTTAAGTGGTGGATTGGATTCAGGGTCGGTTGTCAGCTTAGCAGCCAAACATCTTCCAGAGGATGCTGGCTTACATACTTTTAGCTATATACCACCTAAAGATTTTATTCCATTTGGTCCGAAGAATTTAGTAGCCAATGAATCATCCTTTGTACATAAAACAGTTAATTATATTGGCCGTTTGCAGGATCATTATCTGGATTTCGAAGGGAAGGATTCCTACAAACAGATAGACGAATTTTTAGAAATAATGGAAATGCCCTATAAGTTTTTTGAAAATTCCTTTTGGATTAAGGGGATTTTTGAAGAGGCGCAAAAACGGGACATTGGCATTCTTCTGAATGGAAATCGCGGAAACCTGTCTATATCTTGGGGAGGGGTGCAGGATTATTTTCCTCTTCTGCTAAAACAATGTAGATTGCTTAAGCTCTATAAAGAAGTGGAAGCATATAGCAAAAACATTGCAAGACCGCGGAAAAGGATTGCTGCGATGGTGCTTAGAGAAACTTTTCCTTTTTTAAATCAGCAAAGGAAGAAATATACAACGGGAGGGCCGCCGCCGCTGATTAATCCAGAGTTTGCAGCGAAAACAAGAATATATACGAAATTAGCAGAAGCAGGAATGGATGCAACAGGATGGTTTTCTGAATTAAACGCATTTGAGCAAAGGAGAAGACATTTTGATGACTTATTTCACTGGAATGCTTCCAATACATTTATGACCAAACTTTCGCTGAAATATGGATTAATCAGTCGAGACCCGACAAATGATATACGAGTTATTCGTTTTTGTTTGTCTATTCCAGAAGATCAGTATGTACAGAAGGGAATGGATCGTGCCCTGATAAGAAGAAGTATGGAGGGGTATTTGCCTGATGAAATACGACTGAATCAGCAAATAAGAGGGGCTCAAGGGACGGATTGGCTTTATCGAGTGATTCCCCATTGGAAGAGTCTATTGCAGGAGGCTGGGAAGGTTTCAAAAGATCCAGTGATTCTTTCTTATATCAATTATAATTGCTTGAAAAGGGGACTGGATAAGTTAGGAAAAGGAGCAATTTCTGAATACGCAGTGGATCCTGATGTCCGAGCATTGTTCAGAAGCATTATCGTGTATCGGTTTCTAAAGAAGCTAAAATTGGCAGGATGAGTAGGAAGATACTAGATCTTTCAACTTGAAGGGAGGTGATAAGATGAATAAGCTTGAATGGAAAGAGCCGAACTTAGAAGTTTTAGATGTTAAAGAAACGATGGCAGGACCATTTAATAACAATAAGTTAGATGCAACGTATGAAACGGGAACGCCATTCCCTGATCTTGGCTGGAGCTAATGCTCAATTCCACTTTTAGGACATAATAGTTATATTTTTTCAATCTGCCTCCATCCTTCGCTGCTAAGAAGGTTGAGGCTTTTCTTTTTGATAGGATAAGGAAGAAGGTGTAGGAGGGACATATGATAACAAAAAGTGCATTTCGTTATTATGCTTTTGGATGCCATGTGTACAGCGAATTCATGCTGCCGGAGTTATGTAAAGAAGAAAAGGTAGAAGCCATTCCAGAACTAGTGATTAAAGAAAAAGACCTGCGGGAATATTGGAATGCTAAAGCAAAAGCAAATAACTATTTTGTCATAGAGAGGGATATGGTTCTCTTCCATGTTCCAAATATCGCGATATTCTTAATCGAAAAAGGAGAAAGCATTTCTATCACGTTGTTGTCGGCAAATAAAATGGATGAAATGCGCCTCTATTTATTAGGTACATGTATGGGTATTCTGCTCATGCAAAAACGAATTCTTCCTCTTCATGGCAGTGGAATTGTGATAGAGGGAAAAGTATATGCCATTGTAGGGGACTGTGGCGCGGGCAAGTCCACATTAGCAAGAGCATTTTTACAAAAAGGCTATAAATTGATAAGTGACGACATTATTCCAGTCCAATTAAATAAAGGCGGAAACCCAATTGTTATCCCTACCTATCCCTATCAAAAGTTATGGCTTGAGAGTTTGCATGAGTTTGAAATGACTAATCGTTCTTTCAAACCGATTGCTTATCGAGAAGAGAAATTTAGTGTGCCGATAGAACAGCAGTTTGAAACAAGCTGTCTCCCGCTGGCAGGCATCTTTGAGCTCACAAAAAAGGATGGAGAGAAGATTGAAATAAAAGAAAAACGGAATCTTGAACAGCTACAAATATTGTATAAGCATACTTTTCGGAACAGCTTTCTCCAACCATTAGGTTTATTGGAATGGCACTTAATAACCACATCTAAATTCTTAGAAAATACCTTTATTTATAAAATCGAACGGCCGAAATCTCGCTTTACGGTAAATGAACTGGTAGAGCTTATTTTAACAAAGCAAAAGGGAGAAGAAGACAAATGAGGAAAACACAAACGCAAATAGATAAACAGACGATCGTTGTGCAAACTCTAGGACATATTGTGAGTGATATGAATGGAGAAAAAGTAATGTTAAGCATTGCGAATAGCAAATACTATAATTTAGGCCATATTGGAGGCGATATTTGGGAATTAATAAAGGAGCCAATCTCGATTGACAGAGTGGTAGCTACCTTAATGGAAAAGTATGACGTAACACAACGAAAATGCGAGCAGCATGTTTGTTCCTTCTTGGAAACATTAAAAGAGGAAGGTTTGATTACTACAATAAAGAGTACCTAAAGGAAAAGAGGAGAATGAATGATTGGCGAAAGAATTCGATATTTACGTCAGCGAAAAGGTTATTCGTTATCTAGGTTGGCAAAAGAGGCAGAGGTATCCAAAACATACTTAAGCAACATCGACAGAGGCTTACAAAATAATCCCTCTCTACACTTCTTAGAAAAAGTAGCAGCTAAACTAGGAACAAGCGTGGAATACTTAATTAGTGATGATTTTGAAAAGGATATGCTTAATAATAATGCAAGCAGTAAAGGAACGATCAAATAGACGTAAGAGCCATCAAAAGATACATAGTTAAACTTTGCTAAAGGGAAAGTAATCCCCTTTCTGCCTACTTTCCCTGCAATCCCTCCTAAAAGATTTTAATCCTCCCATCGTTCTTCATTTTCATTCATTATGTTATTCATACAATTACAGCAGACAGACATCCTTTAAGGTTGAGTAAATTAATATATATAATAGAAGAAACTAGGTAGCGCTTACAGGAAAGAGATAGGAGTAAAGTAATATTTACAAATATTCAGAAAATGTGATAACATGCTATCCATGTGCGTTACACAGAACTATTTTCTTGAAAAAAAAAGCGAGAAATTCTCGCTTAATGAAAAGATTTATTCGGATATAAGTTTTTTAGACAGATAGCTGCTCCAAACTTTAAAGCCTTGTTCATTTGCTTGTGATCTATCACCTAACTCAACGTAATAATCTTTAAGTTTTAAATCATTGCTCTCAGGCCATGCTTCCCAATGATTCCAATAGGGAATTTCCTTCGATTCAGCAAATTTCTTCAAATCGCTTACTTGCATAGGATAGAGGCCTGCATTATACAGGGGATGTGCTGGCATTAAAACAAATGTTACATCTGGCAGGACATCTTTTGTTTCATTAATCACTTGGTTGACATTCAATAAGGTTGTAGAAATATCAACTACTCCGTTATCATTCAACAAAAAAGGCTCCCAGATAATCATATCTGGCTTCTGTTCGATAATAGACTCATATTCATTATTATTTACATAATCGGATGAAGTTTCTTCATATGTAATGCTATCAATTGTTACATATTTATCATATTTACTAGCTAATGCTTCTTGCAATGGTGTAATTAACCCAAGCTCTTGATCACCAATTTCATCAGAACCAACCAATAATATATGAAAGGGTTGTTTCTCTGTAAGTTTCTCTTCCAGTACTTTCTGTGCACTTTCTGGCCATGACTTTGCAAAGCTCATATAGTAATCAAGACTAAAGTACTGGTCTTTATTCTCTTTATTTTCTACTTTACTATCTGCTTCTTTAGTAGGATGGATGTTAGATAGAGGACGGTCCTCCCGAATATTCCAATGGATATTCCCAATAACAAGAATAGCCACGAGAATAATAGAAAGGATGGATAAAATAATAGCTTTCATTGAAACCTCCTAAAATTTAAGTATAGTCTTTTAGTAATCTACCAAATTAGTACATTAGATAGGAAACTTCTCCCTTTTTAAAAAAATATATATCAAAAATGTAAATTAATTGATATAGTAAAACACGTAAAAACTTTTCATTTAAAATTATGACAAGAAATGACAATATATGCAACGTTATATGATATAATATTTTTGGTTTTTATATTTTTCTAGGAGGAAGTCATGGAAGAAACTATTAGTCTAAAAGAATTATTTGATACGTTAAAGAAAAGAGTATCACTTATTGTCTCCATTACATTAGTAGCAATGATAGTAAGTGCTGTTGTAAGTTATTTTATTATTACGCCTGAGTATAAATCTTCAACTCAAATTCTTGTAAACCAAGCAAAAGATGACACAACCGCTGCATTAAATACAGGTGAAGTACAGGCGAACGTACAATTAATTAGCACCTATAGTGTTATTTTAAAAAGTGCGGCTATCTTAAATATTGTAAAAGATGAATTGAATTTAGATATGAGTGTATCAACATTAAACAGTAAAATTGCGGTGGAAAGTGCACAGGGTTCACAGGTTATGACTGTATCGGTTACAGACGTTGACCCATCTGTTGCCTTACAAATTGCAAATAAAACAGCAGAAGTATTCGAAAAAGAAATTAAGAATATTATGAGTATCGATAATGTCACTGTGTTGCCATTAGCAGAGGACCAAGAGAACCAGTCTCCAGTTAGTCCTAACCCAACTTTAAATATTGCCATTGCTGCAGTAGTAGGACTATTGATAGGTATTGGATTGGCATTCTTACTTGAATACTTGGATAACACAGTAAAAACAGAACAAGATATTGAAAAATTATTAGAGTTACCAGTATTAGGAGCTATTACAAAAATTGATGAAAGTTTTGAAGCAAAACAAAGAGGTGCTCAAAAAGGAAGAAGTAGGGGGGATTTACTTGGCAGCAAGTAAGAGAGCAAAAAAAGGCGGACTAGGCTTAAATAATAGAAGGAAGCTAATCGCAAAGTATGATCCAAAATCGCCTATTTCTGAACAGTATAGAAATATTCGGACCAATATCCTTTATTCAAGTATAGATGAAGAAATTCGGTCTATTTTAGTCACGTCTTCTGGACCAGGGGAAGGGAAATCAACCACAACTGCTAACTTAGCAATTGTATTTGCTCAACAAGGCAAAACAGTGTTACTAGTGGATGCTGATTTACGTAAACCGACTGTCCACTATACGTTTAATTTAAATAATACAACTGGATTGACATCTATATTAACGAACCAAATGGAGTTAATGGAAACTGTCCACCAGTATGATGAGAAGAATTTATATGTCCTTCCAAGTGGTCCAATACCGCCGAATCCTTCAGAACTTTTAGGATCCAAAGCGATGAATCTCTTTTTAGAAAAAGCATTAGAAGAATTTGACATTGTATTATTTGATACTCCACCAGTATTGGCTGTGACAGATGCCCAAGTCCTAGCAAATCTATGTCAAGGCAGCATACTAGTAGTTAGCAGTGGAAAGACAGATAAAGAAGCTGTCGTAAAGACAAAAGAGCAGCTTGCTGCCTCTACGGGAAAAATATTAGGGGTTGTATTAAATAATAAAAAGAATGACAAAAATAGTAATTACTATTATTACGGCACAAATTAACATTTATTAAGATAGAATTGAAAAGATCCAAGCTTATTTGCTATTTACAGAAAAAATAACCAATGTTACTATTTGAAATTGTTATGAAAAATAGAAAAATAATAAGTGATTAAAAGTAGAGAGGTGTAGCGCAATGATTGATATACATTGTCATATATTACCGAATATTGATGATGGAGCACAGACATTAGAGAATAGTTTAGAGATGGCAAAGACTGCTGTTAATGAAGGTATTGCAACAATTATTGCTACACCTCATCATAAGAATAACCAATATATTAATGAGAAGTCATCCATCCTTGAAAAGGTTAGTGACTTAAATGCTGTTTTAAAGCAAGAAAATATTCCTCTTAATATACTTCCTGGACAAGAAGTTCGAATATATGGAGAAGTGTTAGAAGATTATACTAAGGGTGAAATTCTAACATTGAACCATACAAAATATCTTTTTATTGAGTTTCCTTCTTCCTCTGTACCACGATATGCAGAAAGATTATTATATGAATTGCAAACAGAGGGGATTATTCCGATAATTGTACACCCCGAAAGAAATAAAGAATTGCAAGAAAAACCAGATCTTCTTTATAAGTTTGTAAAAAACGGAGCACTGACTCAAGTGACGGCATCAAGCTTGGTAGGTTACTTCGGAAAAAATGTGAAAAAGTTTTCGGAGCAGTTGATTGAATATAACTTAACCCATTTTGTTGCATCAGATGCTCATAATATTCATAACCGCACTTTTAAAATGGCCGAGTCTTTAGAGATGATTAAAGAAAATTTTGGGATGGATTATATCTATCTTTTTAAAGAAAATGCTGAGTTACTAATTAAAGATAAAAATATAATAAAAGAAATTCCAGAGCGTATCCAAAGAAAGAAGTTTTTAGGGATTTTTTAATTCAATAATTTACTAGATAACTAATAATAGAAGCTATAATAAATTATTTTAATTTTATTATTAGTTATCTATAGACTACATAAAAAATAATTAAGGGATAGGTGGTATAGTGATGTCTGAATTTTATAAGGATCAATCTCTGTATTTAGAAAGGAAAAAAAATATATCTGTAAATACAGCTCGGAGCTACCTTGTAATGAAAAGATCAATAGACATCATTGGTTCATTTTGTGGATTAGTTGTTCTAAGTATCCTTTTTATTATTATTGGTCTTTTAATTAAATTAGAAGATCCAAAAGGGAAAGTTTTCTTTAAACAATTAAGAGTCGGAAAAGACGGAAGAGAGTTTTATATGTATAAGTTTCGCTCGATGGCTTCCGATGCTGAAGAGCGATTGAAAGAATTATTAGCTCTAAATGAGGTTTCTGGTGCAATGTTTAAAATGAAGGATGATCCACGAGTAACTAAAGTGGGGAAGTTTATCCGAAAAACTAGTTTAGATGAATTACCGCAGCTAATTAATGTGCTTAAGGGTGAAATGAGTTTAGTAGGTCCGAGACCACCTCTTCCAAGGGAGGTTGCAGAATATTCAGGTTATGATAAGCAAAGATTATTAGTGACGCCTGGCTGTACAGGACTTTGGCAGGTAAGCGGTCGAAGTAATGTCGGATTTGAAGAAATGGTTGAATTGGATTTGCGGTATATAAAAGAAAGATCTATATTATTTGATACCAAAATAATATTAAAAACAGTTTTAGTATTATTTGGTTCGAAAAATGCATACTAAAATATGAAAGCGAGCTATCAAAGAATGAAAAAAATCACAGTTATGAATGCTTACACCTGGTTTAATAAAGGTGATGCAGGAATATTACTAGGAACACTTAATGAGATTAATAGGGTTTTTAGTAAGGAAAATATAGAAATTAATATATTATCATTTACTCCAGAAGTAGATAATAGTCATTATGGAAAAGTTGAAAATGTAAAAAGAGTGTATAGTAATATTTTAAATCCATATCCTTTTAATAAAACAAAAAAAGGGAAATTTATAGCTATAACTAAATTAGCATATAATGCGATTTTGAATACTATTCTATTTTTTATATTTAGAGGATTAGCTTTTAAGAAAATGAAGCAATTAAGTATTTTAAAAGAATCAGATATTATTATCGTATGCGGTGGAGGATTTTTAGGGGGTAAAAAATTTAATAGTTTAATGCATTTATACCAAATTTTTATAGCTACTTTTTTAGAGAGACCTGTAGTAATTTGGGGAACATCGATTGAACCACCTAGTAATAGTGTTTTAAAAAAAATTACAGAAAGAATTCTAAAAAGAACAACTCATATATTACCAAGAGAAGAAGTAACCTACAATTATGTGCAAACGTTTATGAATAAAGATCAGTTTAGCTTTACACCTGATTTAGCTTTTATGGTTCCTAAGGAAAATTCTGAGGAAGTAGAATATATATGGGATAATTTAATACCCAGAAATAAAAAAATTATTGGATTAACGGTTAGAGATTGGCATTTTCCAAGAAGTGAAGATAAAGAGAAGGCATTGGAAAATTATAAAAAAACTATTGTGGAAACAATAACAACTATTTCACAAGAATTAAACTCAGTATTTGTATTCATACCACAAGTTATTTTTCAAGGCGATGATGATCGTATTATTGCTAAAGAAATAAAAAGCAAATTAGAGAAGCAAGAGTCGTTAATAATATTGGAAAATGATATTTCACCGAATGAAATTAAAGAACTAATTAGTAGATTTGATATGTTCTTAGGCACACGTATGCATTCAAATATATTCGCTTTAGGGGCAGAAGTACCTACGGTTGCTATTGCATACGAACATAAAACTAATGGAATAATGGGAGTTCTAGAGTTAGATGATTATGTAATTGATATTGAGGATGTTACCCCGGAGAAATTAAATAATTTAGTTAATAAATGTTATAAACAAAATAAAGAATTGAGAAATAAAATAGCAATCAAAATTCCTGAAGTTCAAAATAGAATAAAAGAGAAATCTGCCTTTATAAGAACTATAGCGAATTAAAATATAATTATCTGGAGATTAAAAATGAAAATTTGTATGATTACTGAATGTTTTGCTGGTGGGGTATTAACGTATTTGCGGAATATATGTAATTATATGGATGAAAATGGGCAAGAAGTAATTATAATATACTCTCGCAAGAAAGAAACCCCTGAAAACTTAAAAGGCCTATTTAATAAGAACGTTAAATTAATAGAAATTCCGTTCAATAGAAAGTCTCCTATAGCATATATAAACCTGTATAAAAGTTATAAAGAACTGCTAGAGAAAATTAACCCTGAAGTAGTTCATTTTCATTCGAGTTTTTCAGGGTATATTGGAAGGATTCTCTTGAAGTTAAATAAAAATTTTATAAAAAAGAGTTATTATACGCCCCATGGTTATGCATTTTTAAAGTTAAATAGTAATAAAGCTTTTAGAAAATTTTTCTTCTATATGGAAAAGTTTGTTACTTTAATTAACCCTAGAACAATAATTGTACCAATTTCTGATTCGGAAGAAAATGCTGCAAAAAAGATCACAAAAGAAAAAAATATAAAAAAGGTACTTACAGGGATTGATACAAATCAACTGGATAGTATTATTAGTGATTTGAATAGGTATAACAATAAAGCTATTCATATAGTTTCAACTGGAAGATTAAGTGATCAAAAAAATCCTTTGATGTTTATTGAAATAGCGAAAAAATGTAAAAGTCTTAATCTGAATGTTAAATTTACATGGATTGGTGGTGGAGAACTAGAAGGAGTAGTTAGAGAAAAAATTAAAGAGTATGGTTTAATGGATTATGTTAATATTACAGGATGGTTGGAACATCAAGAGGCTATTAAATATATGTATCAATATGGTGATATATATTTACAAACATCTTTATGGGAAGGTCTACCATTAACAGTGCTTGAGGCAATGTATTTAAAGCTATGTGTATTTGTAAATAACGCCCCTGGGAATGTTGACCCAATAGAAAATAATATTAATGGTTGTATACTAAACGAAGTAAATGAATTTGTATATAAGATAAGTGAAATTATCAAGGATGAAAATATGCTAAATGAATTTGGAGAAAAAGCAAACGAAACAACAAAGTTAAAATTTGATATTTTGTTAAATACACAGAAATTATTAGATGTATATTAATATAACATTTTACAACTTATGAATAGTTAATTGAACAGTTGTATGGAGATATGCATTTATAAAAGGAGTAAAGTATGAAAGTTGTTTTTGCTCATGATAGTAGGTTTATAAAAAATAGTGATGGAAAAATATACTCTTCTGGCAGTCTTGGTAATAAAGTATGGAATAGATACTTAAATGTTTTTGATGAAATAGCCGTCGTGTCGAGAATGGAAAATATTGAGAATAGTAATTTGGAGATTAAAAACTTAAATTTATCAAGCAATGAAAAAGTAAGTTTTTATCCAATACCTAATATAAGCAGTCCAAAAGGATTAATTTTTAATAAAAAATTGGCTGAAAAATTAATAACAAAACAAATAGAAAAAGCAGATGGATTAATAGCAAGATTACCTAGTGAAATAGGTAATCTTGCTATTAAAGTAGCAAAAAAAATAAAAAAACCATATTTAGTAGAGGTTGTTGCATGCCCTTGGGATAATTTGTGGAATTATGGTAATATTCAAGGGAAAGTTTATGCCCCTTATGCAACATATCAAATGAAAAAGAATGTGATAGATGCTCCCTTTTCATTATATGTTACAAAGGAGAATCTCCAAAAAAAGTATCCTAATAATGGACGAAATATTGGGTGCTCTGATGTAGAAATTTCGATGATAGAAAAATCAGTGATTGAAAAGCGAGTTAAGAATATAAAAAATGGAAGAAATATAATGAAAATTGGTTTGATAGGGACTCTTAATAATAAGATCAAAGGTATTGATGTTGCCATTAAGGCGATAGACGAAGTGGTGAAATATACCGATGTGGAGTTTCATATTTTAGGTGGTGGAGATAATTCACAATGGGTTAATTATGCAAAAAAGTTTAATTTGGAATCAAAAGTATTTTTTGATGGTAAACTTCCATCTGGAGATCCGATTAATAACTGGCTAGATGATATTGATATCTACATACAACCAAGCTATCAGGAAGGACTTCCACGAGCACTGATAGAGGCTATGAGCAGAGGTTGTCCTTGTCTAGCTTCTAATGTTGGAGGGATACCGGAATTATTAGATGAGAGATATCTCCATAATCCTGGTGACTATAATAAGTTAAGTAAACAAATTTTAAAATTGTGTAATGATAAGGATGCAATGGAATTATGCTCTAAACAAAGTTTTACAACTTCTAAAGAGTATTATAGTGATAATTTAAATAAAAAAAGAAACGATTTTTATCAAGAATTTTTTGAATTTATTAGTATGAAGGCAAAATAGCTTAGGGTAAGGGGGGAAATAGATGAATAGTGAGGGTAAGGAAAAAAAAATTAGTATAGTTATTCCGACGTTTAATAGATCAGACTTATTGGTTAAGGCGATTAAGAGTGTACAGGCACAGGGGTATGAGAATATAGAAATAGTGGTAGTTGACGATTGTTCTACTGATGATACAAGAAAAGTAGTTGAAAAGTTAAATGATAAGAGGATTAAATATATAAAGCATAAAGAAAATATGGGAGGCGCTGTTGCTAGGAATACGGGAATTCAAAATTCTTCAGGAGAATATATTGCTTTTTTGGATTCGGATGATACCTGGTTAAGTAATAAGCTTAAAAAACAAATAGAGGTATTTAGTGAAAATCCAGAAGTTGGTTTGGTTTACACTGGGTTTCAATTAAGGGACATGGATAATAATTTAATTAAAGATAAAGTCCCAAAATGCAAAGGTTGGCTTCTTCCATCTCTTTTAAAGTCTAATTGTGTTGGCACTACATCTACCATAATGGTTAAAAGAAGTGCTATTCAAAATGTAAATGGTTTTGATCCCAATCTACCAAGCTGTCAAGATTGGGATTTGTACATTAGATTATCTCAGCATATAAAATTTGATTATGTTGAAGAATCATTAGTTGTTTTTTTTCAACATAAGGGAAACCGAATTACCACAAATAATAAGTCAGCTTTAAATGGTTATATTACTATTTATAAAAACTATGTAGACTTGGCAATTAGAGAAAACGTTTATCATGAATTTTCACTAAATATTTCAAAGATTATCTTAAGTTTAGGTATAAAAATGGAGAACAAGGATAATATTAAATTCTCAAGAAATATAATTAAACAAGAAATTAAAATTAATGGGTTTTCAATTGCAAGTTTGTATGTTTTGTGTATGACTTATATAAATGTAAAACTATTGTTTCTAGCATATAACTGGCTTAAATGAAAAAAATAAATAATAACAATATTATTATGAGGAGTTATTATGAGTTTATACTCAATAAAAAAAATAAATAGAATAATACTGGTTTTATTAATAAGTATAATTATTGCTTGTTTTTCTACGTTTAGCTGGCTCATTTTTAATGATAACGTTAAGTCATGGGGTTTAATATTATTTATAATATTTTTAATTGGTTACATTATTTTTTGTTTGGTTTTAGATAGCTTTGCAGTTTTTCTAGTTGTAAGTATAATGTCTCTTATGATTGGAACCAAAATTCATGTTAATCCTATAAATGACTACTTTAGTGGAGTGGGAGCAAGTAGTTTATTTATTAGTGTAGTTCATATAGTATTTTTTTTGGGATTAATTTCGTTTGTTATTAAGGCATTAAAGAATGAAAAGATAATAAATGATTTAACCAACTTTAATAGCAAATTTTATTTAGTATTTATTTTTATAATATATTCATTTTTAATCGCTTTAACAGCAAATTTTAAAGATGCTAGTTTTGCACAATTTAGTCATTATTTGTCATTGTTTGGAGTATATTCACTTTGGATAATAATGTTTAGGAATTTTAGTAAGAAAAAATTATTATCAATTATTATATATAGTTTAAGTACAGTAGTAATAATTGAGTTTATATTATTAGCATTACAATTAATAGAAGGAAGCCCGCTTGGTTTGTCTTTACTAGGCGAAGGAAGAATAGGCCAAAGGATAGGAGTTCCATTTGCTTCAGTGACAGGTACATTTGGGCATCCAGGCCCTTTATCAATGTTTTTTTTGGCTGTATCTCTTATATTCTTTCCGTTTGTATTGCAAAAAAAATATAAGATTCTTTTATTTTCTTTTATTTTAGCCTGTTTAGGAATAGTATTTACATTTTCAAGAACTAGTATAATTATTTTTTGTTTGCTAATAATGGTAGAATTATTTTTTCTACAGAAATTTGCAGGAAAAAAAATCCTTTCAAAGTCTAAAATAATTATTTTAATAATAGTGTTCTTCCTTGGAATCTCTGTTATGAGTCCATTTATTATTTCTCGATTTGATAGTTTGCAAAATTCTAATGATGATCAATTTGGAAATAGATACTATCATAATTTATTTGCCTTTGAATATATCAAAGAAAGACCAATGTTAGGATATGGGTTAAACAATTGGATTTATTCAGTTTCAAAAGAAAACTTTATTGCTAGTGAATATAATGATCCCTTCTTTTTCAAAAATCCAGTTCATAACATTTATTTACTAGTGTGGTTTGAAGGTGGGATAGTATATCTTCTCATTTTTTTAAGTTTGTTCTTAGTTCATATTAAATTTTTATTTAGAAGGTTCAAACAAAATTCAGATCCATTTATTTTAGGAATAGGCATAAGCATAGTTTCATTTATGTTATATGGTTTTTTAGGAAAAGCGTTGCATTCTTATAGTCAATTACTGTATTTGTTATTCTTTCTTTTTGCTGTAATTAATCATTTTCAGACAATAAATGATAAAAATGACCGTTGATGTAAATTAGTAAATTATGAAGGACAGGTGTGAAATAATCAATGAGAGTATGGATGTATCCAAAAAAAAACTTAACTAATAAGTATAATGAATTATTTTCAGAATCATTAGAGGCAAATAATATAGAGGTTAAGAATTTCATTTGGAAATTTAGCGTTAATGGTTTTAGAAATATTTTTTTGATGAAGAAGGGGGATATATTCCATTTTCATTGGCTTCATACACTTTATAATAATAGTAATCTAATAATTTTTTTCTTCAAGATATGTTACTCTTATTTATTTATTTGTTTGTTGAAATTAAAAGGTGTAAAAATTGTTTGGACTATGCATAATTTATATCCGCATGAATATATAAATAAGACCATTGAAAATAGATTTAGAAAATGGGTAGTTAAAAATTGTAATTTAATATTTGCTTTAGGAGATTCATATAAACATGAGATAATTAGTAACTTTGAAGTTCCTGAAGAAAAAATAAAAATTATTAAACACGGTCATTATAAAGATAAGTATGGAAAGGGGAAAGAGAATCTAAAGAAAAAGTATGGTATAAGAAAAGATGAATGTCTTTTTTTATTTATTGGACAAATTAGACCATATAAGGGTATTGAAAATTTAATTGACTCATTTTCACATAAATCAATTCAAAATTCGAAGCTCATTATAGCTGGAAATCCTACCAATGAAATGAAAGGAAAATTGGAGAAAATAGATAAGGAAAACATACTTAAGATTTTAAAATTTATACCTGATGAGGAAATGGTTGATTTAATTAATTCTTGTGACTTCGTTATTTTACCATATCAAAATGTTACAATGTCGGGAACTGCAATTTTGGCACTGACATATAATAAGCCAATAATTATATCTAGCAGCCCTTTAATAAGGGAATATTTAGATGAATCAGTCGCAATATTTTATGATAATGAAAATCCCGAAAACTTATATCAAGCAATTAATCAAGCAGAAATAAGTAAAAGTAAATTTAAGTATGAGAATTTTGAAAAGCTAAAAGGGAAACTAGATTGGAATAATATAGCAAAAAAAGCTATAAAGTCATATAAAGAGATTAAATAAAGAATTAATATATAATTATGTAATTGTTAGTAAGTAAATAACTACAGAATGAATATAGTAAGAGATGATAAAAGGAGATATCTAGGAGGTAAATGATGGGAGTAGCACTTTGGGGGTATTATGGCTTTAATTATGGAGACGATATAATGATGGAGACAATTCTAAATCATTTACTTAATCGCAATATTACCGTTGAGTTAGTAGATCATCTAAATAGTGGATTGGAGGAGAAATATGGGGATAGATCAGAAAAACTTAAAGTTATCCCTTATTATAAATATACTAGATTGCAGAAGTTCAAGGCTTTAAAAAAACTATCGAAAGAGTCAATAAATATATGGGGTGGGGGGACTGTATTTACTGATGTGGATGGAATAGGCAATCATCGGATTTTTTCCATAATAAAACTATTAGGTGGAAGAATTGGTTATATAGGGATTGGAATTGGACAACTTACAATTAAAGATAGAATTAGAAAAACTAAACATCTCCTTAAGGTTAGTGATTTTACTGTATTTAGAGATGAAAATTCTCTAAAAAAGGCAAATGAATTAGTTAAGAGAGCAGACTATTTATTAGCAGAAGATATGGCTTATTTGTACTTTTCAAAGTTAGATTATACTAACTTAACTTTTAATAAAGAGAAGGAGAAGTATGTATTAGTAACATGGAGAAATTTGAAAAATTACATGGGAAAAGAAAAAGAAAATGAACTAATGAATATCATAGTGGAAGGTATAAAAAATTTAAAGAAATATGGTATGGAACAAGTAATATTAGCAGCATTGGATACAAGACATGATAATGAAAGTTGTGAAATATTACAAAGGAAACTTAATGAAGAAAATATAAAAGTTTTTATTGAACAAGACTCAAGTATAAATAATATCACAGCCTTAATAAAAAATTGTGCATTTCATTTTTCAGGGAGGCTACATGGAAGTGTTGCTTCTGAACTGATGAATATACCAACGATTAGTTTATCATACAGTCCAAAGATGGCATATTTTTATGAATCAATTAATTCAATAAATTATTTTGATGTTTATGATGAAACATTTAATTTAATTCAATTAAATAAATTAATAGATAAAAATAAAAATAATGAAGAAAATAAATCTCATAAAATGGGAGAAGTATTTAACCAAAAATTTCAAGAGGCCACTTTAAATTTAAACTATCTTGATGAATACTTAGATAAAATTAAATAAAGAAAATAAACTACTCTAAATTTAATAGTTCATAAATTAAATCTCCAAGACTTAGATCTAAAGCGGTGCGTGGAGTATTTAAAATTATTATTAAAATGATTATGTAGTAAGTGGTCCCCATTCACCTGTATATGCAGATAGACGTACAAGGAGAACTATATGACAAAAAATAATCTATTTAAAAATACTCTAATCTATGGTATAGCAACATTTACATCCAAATTAATTAACTTTTTATTATTACCAATTATAACATTTTATGTAGCAGCAAGTGAATTTGGACGCTTTGATTATTATAATTCTTTTGTAGCTGTTTTAGTACCATTGATTTCACTTCAGATTTCAGATGCAGCATTTAGATTTTTATTAGAAGAAAATGATTTGAAAAGTAAAAAAGAAATTGTTACTAATTCAATTTTTGGAGTAACGCTAAACATCTTGCTTGCTTATATTTTTTGTTTTTTAACACTATATATAATAGATGGCTTCAATAAAGAGGTATTTCTATGGATAATTCTGGTGACAGCAAATATTATATTTGTACATTTACAAAATCTTTCACGCGGATTTTCTCAAAATAAAGAATTTGCTTTGTCAGGTGTAATTAATTCGATATCTTTGGGCTTACTAAATATATTGTTTCTAATTATATTTAAAATGGAGTACATAGGACTGGTAACTTCGAATATAGTAGCATTAGTTATTAGTATTATATATTTATATTTAAAATGTGAAATTAATAAATATCTATCAATAAAATTATTTAATTTTAACATATATAAAAAAATGTTATTATATTCCATCCCATTAATCCCTAATTTTATATCATGGTGGATAATTAACTTATCTGATAGAATACTAATTAATTTTTACCTTGGAACTGAAGCAAATGGAGTTTATGCCGTTGCATATAGATTTACTAATATGTTAATGTTTGCGATAACTGTATTTAATAAAGCGTGGCAAGAATCAGCAATACTTACCTTTAACAAAAAAGATACCAATACGTATTATACATCAATATTTAATAAGTATTATGTTTTTTTGTTTTCTTCTGTATTGATATTAATCCCTTTTTTTGGGATGTTATTCAATTTTATTGATAAATCTTATGCAAAATCGTTATACCTAATTCCTATTTTACTTTATGCTGTAGTATTTTCTGCTTTTTCTTCTTTTTTTGGTACTGCATTTCAAAGTAGTAAAAATACCAGAGAAGCGGTTTCTAGTTCCATACTTGCAGGTATCCTGAATATAATCTTTAATATAATATTAATACCTTATATAGGATTAATAGGAGCTAGCATAAGTACATTAATATCCTTTATTTTTATGTGTATATATAGAATTCTTCAAACTCAAAAATACTTTACTATTAGTTATAACTACTTAAAAATTGTAATGATATTTATAATTAGTATAGTATTAAATGTAATATTTTATAATGCTGAAAATAATATATTTGTATATTTATTTATGCTTATATTTGGAGTAATCACTTTTGTACTTTTTAATAAGTCATTTTTAAATGGTGTGATAGGTAATCTAATGCGGAAAAATAAAAAAATATATAAAAGTAGAAATTAAAAGAAAACAAAATAGAATTCATAAAAATTTTTAAGTATGTAGATGAATTTTATTTATAAGGGATGGAGGAATGGTTTTGAAGCTAGTTTTATTATCTGGTGGTTCTGGTAAGAGATTATGGCCGTTATCAAATGAGGGACGTTCAAAACAATTTTTAAAACTTTTAGAAGATGAAAATTATAAAAAGGTATCAATGGTTCAGAAAGTTTATAATCAATTAAAATCAGTAGGTCTAGAAAAGTCGTCAATTATTGCAACCAGTGCATCCCAAGTTGATATGATAAGAAATCAACTTGGAAGTAGAGTGCCAATTGTTGTGGAACCTGAGAGGCGAGATACATTTCCTGCAATAGCATTGGCTTCTTCCTACCTTTACACAGAAGGAGCTGTAGGACTAAATGACATAGTAGCTGTTTTACCGGTAGACCCTTTTGTTGATGATGCCTTTTTCTATAAAGTAGAACAACTAAAATCAGTAATAGAGGAAACTGATGCTGAGTTGGCATTAATTGGTGTAAAGCCAACCTTCCCTTCAACTAAATATGGTTATATAGTTCCAAAGTCTGGAGAACGAAACGATAGTTATTTGAAAGTAGACCATTTTAAAGAGAAACCTTCAGAAAAACAGGCTAGAGACTTAATTGAAAAAGGAGCACTTTGGAATTGCGGTGTATTCGCATTTAAATTATCCTTTATTCTTGATAAAGTTGAAGAAATGAACCTACCGACTAATTATAATGATTTAAAGTTACATTACAATCAATTTAATAAAAATAGCTTCGACTACGAGGTAGTAGAGAAGGCTAAAAAGATTGTAACTTTACCGTACGATGGGGACTGGAAGGATTTAGGTACTTGGAATACTTTAACTGAAGAAATGTCTAATAACAAAATGGGCATTGGTACAATTAGTGAGGATAGTGAAAATGTTCATATGATTAATGAGCTAGAAATCCCGGTTGTTGTTTTAGGAGGGAAAGATTTAATAGTTGCAGCCTCTCCAGACGGTATTCTTGTCAGTGATAAAGAGAGTAGCCCAAAGCTTAAAGATTTAATAGTTGACTTTGATCAAAGACCAATGTATGAAGAAAGAGTATGGGGATGGTATAAAGTTCTGGATTTTACCAAATATAAAGAAAATAAAGAAGTGCTAACTAAGAAAATTTGTATATTTGCAGGCAAAAATCTTAGTTATCATTATCATGAAAATCGTACAGAGGTATGGAATATTTTAAAAGGTAAGGGTGAAATTGTACTTAATAATGAGATTAGAATGGTTAGTGCTGGAGATGTGATAGAAATTTCTCCTTACGTTTTTCACTCAATAAAAGCAGTTGACGATTTGGAAATTATAGAAGTTCAAAGAGGATTAAACATTGTAGAGGAAGATATTAAAAATCCTTTATCATCTTGGGGAAAAATAATGAAAAAAATTAAAATCGATGTACATTGATGTAATGTTCAGAAATTTATTTCTAAATAAAGAACATCTTATATAATTTTTATTAATAATAATCTTGCTAAAACTATTTAAAAATTAATGAGTCGAATAGAAGCTATTATTAATAGAATTTTTCACTATTATATAATCAATAAGGGGGAAGCTAAATCAAATGAAGATTACTGTAGCAGGAACAGGATATGTTGGTCTTTCAAATGCTATTCTATTAGCTCAACATAATGAAGTGATTGCACTTGACATTATTCAAGAAAAAGTAGATATGATTAATAGTAAAAAGTCACCAATTATTGATAATGAAATTGAGGAATACTTAGCTAAGAAGGATTTAAATTTAGTAGCAACAACTGATAATTATGCAGCATTTAAAGAGGCCGAATATGTAATCATATCAACACCTACTAATTACGATCCAGAAAAAAACTATTTTAATACAAGAACAGTAGAAGCGGTAATTGCAAATGTTCTATCTATTAATCCAGAAGCGATAATGGTGATTAAATCAACCGTTCCAGTAGGGTACACTGAGAAGATTAAAGAAAAGTTTGAAACAGATAATATTATCTTCTCACCTGAATTTTTAAGAGAAGGTAAAGCGTTATATGACAATTTATATCCATCCCGCATTGTATTGGGAGAACAATCAGAAAGAGCAAAAGTATTTGCTGATCTGTTAGTCCAAGGTGCTAGTAAAGAGAACATAGATGTTTTATTCACAAATTCAACAGAAGCAGAAGCTATTAAACTATTTGCTAATACATATTTAGCGATGAGAGTAGCATTCTTTAACGAACTTGATTCTTATGCTGAAGTAAGAGGATTAGATGCAAAACAAATTATTGATGGAGTAGGTTTAGATCCAAGAATCGGAACCCATTATAATAACCCTTCCTTTGGTTATGGGGGTTACTGTCTACCAAAAGATACAAAGCAGCTACTAGCTAACTATGCAGATGTTCCTAATAATATTATGACAGCAATTGTTGATGCCAATAGAACAAGAAAAGATCATATTGCAGAAATGATTATCAAAAAGAATCCAAAAGTTGTTGGTATTTATCGCTTAACAATGAAAATGGATTCAGACAACTTTAGACAATCAGCTATACAAGGTGTCATGAAACGTATTAAAGCAAAAGGTATTGAAGTTGTTGTTTATGAACCAGCATTGCATGAAGAGACTTTCTACAATTCTAGAGTGATTAATGACTTTAATCAATTTAAAGAAATCACTGATGTAATTGTTGCTAATAGATTATCTAGTGATTTAGCTGATGTAGAAGAGAAAGTTTACACTAGAGATTTATTTAGTAGAGATTGATTATAATAACAAATGCATATTTCTTTAAATGAAACATTTTTGAAATAATTATTTATTAGAATGTAGTAGAAACTTTTTAATTATACTATAGAATATAGATTTTTAGGCATCATAAAATAATTAACAATTATTGATTGTGAATTTTGGAATAAATGACATAAAATCCCTAATTCATCACAGGTTTTCATTTATAAATGTATTCATTTCAATAATTAAAAATACACTAATTATACTATTTAATTTTACCTTCAAGATTCCAAAGTTGCTATTATTTTTTTTGAAATTATTTTTATGAAATATATTTTAGTATATAAAAGGTATAATCGTGCATTTCCTTGATTTAACAAGTAATTTTGCTATTATGGTTAAAGTCTTTAATAACGGAGCACTTGTTTAACAATTCTCAAAAATAGACTATCGAATATTAAAAAATTTCCGGTTTTCCCTTTATTACCTCTTCTAATAATAACTTTTTGTTAATCTTAATAATACTTATGAAAGCTATACAAAAAGTATTTTTCTGCTTTCTTGGACTTTTAGGAATAGTATATCTATCCCTTATTCCACCACAATTTAAGGAGGATGTGAAATGAAAGAAAAAAAGGGATGGATTTTCAAAATATTTTGTATAGGTTTATCACTCTTTTTTCTAAACTTTATTAATACTGAAAAACAAAGAGAGGAAAAAAAGGAAATTTTTGGAATGCAGGAACCTACTGCACAAGAGATAATAAATAAATTAAAAAGTTCTTCTCCGAATAAACAGCATCCCCGTCTTATGGCAAATAATGAAGATTTTGAACGTATAAAAGAAAATCTAGATACTGATCATTATTTAAAACTATGGTATCAGGAACTTACAGAAGATGCGACTATATTACTTAATAAACCTGTAATGGCTTATAAAAAAAAAGATGGTATTCGGCTTCAGCCTATTAGTAAGAATATTTTAGAGAGAACTATTACTCTTTCTTTAATGTATAAGTTAAGTGAAGAATCCAAGTATGCAGAACGAGCTTGGAGAGAATTGGCAGCTGTTTCCAATAAGCAGGTATTTATAGATTGGAATCCATCACATTTCTTGGATACTGCTTCTATAACTGCAGCAGTAGCCATTGGATATGATTGGCTTTATGATTATCTTACTCCTAATCAAAAACATATTCTACGTGCTGCAATAATTAATAATGCATTTACTCCAGCTCAAATGGTTTTTAATAATGAAGTTAATCAAGAAAAAATATCTACCTTTTGGAAAGATGATAGTAATAATTGGAATACTGTTTGTAACAGTGGACTTATACTGGCAGCATTATCTATAGGAGATGAATCTCCCAAACTTGAAAAAATATCAGGTGAAGTATTATTTAATAGTTTAAATTCAATTAAAAATTCTATGAATAATTATTCTTTAGGGAGTGGAGGAAAGGAAGGCCCAAGTTATTGGCACTATGCAACAATGTACTTAGTGTACTTCCTTTCTTCTATGGATGCTGCTCTTGGGACTGATTATGGTTATTCGGAGTTTAAGGGACTTACTGAAACGGGATACTATCCTATTTTTATATCTGGTAAAACAGCTGTTTTTAATGTAGGAGACTCCGGTGAATATAACTTTAGTAATATACCGCAACTATTATGGTTTTCTAATAAATATAATAAACCTGAGCTTGCCACTTTTGCGTTAGATAAGTATAGTCCAATGAATATTCTTTGGTATAGAAAAGGAAATAAGAATACTGTTGATGACCTTCCTTTAGATAAATATTTTAAAGAAGAGCAAACTGGTATAGTAACTATGCGTTCTTCTTGGGTAGATCCTGATGGTTATTTTGTAGGAATACATTTTGGGGATAATAAAGCTAAACATAGTGATTTAGATATAGGTACTTTTGTATTAGATGTTTTAGGAGAAAGATGGGCTATTGATCTAGGTCCTGATGATTATAATTTACCAGGGTATTTTGAATTAAATACTAATCGATGGCATTATTATCGGAAACGCGCTGAAGGGCAAAACACGTTAGTTATTAATCCAAGTAATAAACCAGATCAAAAACTGGATGCTAAAGGTGAAATTGTAGATTTTAATTCTACAAATAAAACTAGTACTTTAACAATAAATATGACTAACGCATATAATAATGCAAAAAAAATAGAAAGAACCTTATCTTTTCTTAATAATCGTAGTTCAATAAACTTAGAAGATAATATTAAAATGAACAGAAAATCTGAAATATATTGGTTTATGCATACCAGAGCAAGTATTAGATTAAGTTCAAATAAAAAAAATGCTATATTAGTACAAAATGGTAAAATACTATACATGAAAATTACCTTACCTTCGCAAGCCGAATTTTCAGTAATGGAGGCAAAGTCATTGTCAACATCTCCTCTTGTAGAAAAACAAAATGAAAATGATAAGATAAAAAAATTAACTATACACTTAAAAAATGTAAAAGAGACTAAAATTTCTGTTCAGTTTTCAGTTGTACCTATATTTTAAAATTCCAAATTGTTTATGAAGATATATCTTAATAATAATAGGCAAAAGAAAAGTGGAGGGCCTTGAATAATGAAAATTCATATATCCTGCACATTCTTTAATCTTTAGGTACAAATTTAAAAGGAATTGTCACATAATATCGAGTTATTCTGTTTTACTGGTGAGAAGTAATTTGGTAGAGGTTATAAAAGAGTATAGTTTGAAATAACAGAAAAACCAGCTTTTTTTTGGGGGAATATCTTTCTTTACCGCCCTTGTATAAATTGATGGCTATGGATTCTAAACGTGTATTTCATCAGTCGTTAATGTTTATTTTGAGGGGAGTATTGTAGCGGTTTCGGCATTGTTTTTTTTAAATAAAATAATAAAGAGTCATTAGAACTTGAACAACGTTTGTTCCCATGGCTCTTTTTTATTACACGATCTTTTTTAATCCCTCACAAAAATCATCCTCTGTATCCCAACCTATTAAAACACAGGCAACTTCTCTAAATAAACGATATCATCTCTTTCGGCAGCATCTCCTTCAGCAAGAATGGCAGCTTTGGAAACAATGATTCCTCCTGCTTTGGTAACCAGTTCCTCGAGTACTCGTATCGACTCTCCGGTGCTAATGACATCATCAATTATGGCAATGCGTTTTCCTTTAATCTTGGCGGCGTCTTTTCCATCTAAACAGAGTAATTGTTCTTTTTGTGTGGTAATGGACACGACTTGATTAATTAGTGGTTCGTCCATGTAGGGTTTTACACTTTTTCGAGCAACGATATATTCTGGCATGTTTAGTTGTTTCGATAATTCATGGACGAGGGGAATTCCTTTTGCCTCGGCTGTTACTAAATAATCGATGTCTTTCAATTGCTCTGCTAAGAGGGAAGCGGCTGCAACGACGATTTCTGTATCGCCTAAAATAACAAAGCTTGCAATCTTTAAATCATTTGAAATAGGGATAATCGGTAACTCTCTTTTTACTCCGGCAACAGTAAGTGAATAAGTCTCCATCATAAATTCTCCTTTTTCTTAAACTCCAAAGAGTCCTAGTAAAAATTCCATCACAACGCCAGCTAATAATCCTAAAAATGGATCGGCAATGGCTGTTACGATGATAGTAATGGCTCCAACAATAGGGGAACTAGCTTCTGTACCAGTTAGTGCAGCTGTTGCATTGCCTGGTAATGTCACAATCGCCCCTAAGACGAAAAGGAAACCGGCAATGGATGAACTAGGTACATATTTTCCAATCTTCGGCAAAAGTTTGAAGAACAGGATCGCTGCCATGATGGCCATTGTTAGAACTCCTGCCCATACTGCATGGGGAGCAGAGGCAGTAGCGGAAATAATGATTTCCACAGGTCCTCCACCAAATAGAGAAGAGACCATATCTGCTAAACTACTAATAATCGTTAGCGTGTCAATATTTACATTTGCTCCGGCGATTTCTCCATTGATTTTTCCAAAGGCAATATTAGCACCAATATTCAAACAAACAAGAGCGAGTGCCCCGCGAATAACAGAAGGGTTGAGAATAAACTTTTGGAGCTTAAATTTATCTTCTGTTAGCATATTTGTTACAGTGGCAGATTCTTTTTTAGTGAAATGATAGACAATGCTAGAAAGCAGCACAGAAACAGTGATGGTATATACTAAGTCTTTTGAAATAATATAGGTTAATAAGGCACTAGCGAATGAAGTGACCCCAATCAATCGATCGTTTTTTGCCATATCCCAGGCAACCTTTGCAAGCATAAAACCAACACCAGCCATCATCCCATTTGTAATAACAGGACCAATCCAGGCAACGATTTGTTCCATCAATCCAAAAACACCTATAATAACTAATAAAAAGGCACCAAAAAAGATGGAAGAGAGCCGTTCGCACATATTTTTCCCCATTGTTCCTGCAACTGTTATGGTTTCCGCCTGAAAGGAAATAACGGCAACATTGCTTGTTAAGCTATTCCCAGCAGCACCTACAAGAAAGGCAAGTGCGGTTGGCACGGACGCAAAGCCAAAAGATAGAGCCAGTAACCCTTGGGGCAATCCATTTAATACAACACTTAATGCTGCTAGTATGTCTTTTAGTATATCTTCCATTTTCCTTCTCCTTTACTATTTCCCGCAATGTCCTATAGAAAAAAACCGTTCAGCAAAGTAGAACGGTTTCTAGAAAAAGAAATTTTCCGTCCATAGTAGAGTGATTTAAGGCCACTCTGTAGAGACTCCCAGACCATATTACCGGGATTATACGGGTTATTTTACGTACAATATTAACATTGTAACTTAAAAAGTTCGTATTTTAAATAAAAATTTTGAAAAAATAGAAGATAAGGACTTCTTTTAGCAGTAGAATTTGCAGAAGGATAGAATAAAGTAGTTTTGGCGATTTTTTTCTTACACTCCGTGAAAATAAAAATAGAATGTTAACCTTAAAACTTTATGGTTAACATCCTACTTTCTAGTTATGACACTTTCTTATCTGTACTTTGTTTCAATTCCATTTTCTTATTTTCTTTTCTCATTTGTTTAAAGTACCAGCCGAATAACAGGATATAAGCGATAAGCGCTAGCACGGAGAATCCTATTAATTTGATATCCCAAGTATCGACAGCTTTCCCAAATAGAATAGCTAGCATTTTTTCAATTGGATCAGAGTCCACGGAAGAGAACAGGGCGTCAGCATCCAGTCCATTAGGGAAATTCCCCATAGCTTTAGAGGTTTCCGTCACGAATTTAGCAATAAAAGTTGCTCCCCATAAGAATAAAGGAATTAAAATGGTTCCAATAATGGTCATGCGTACAACTCTTCCCTTTGTCACGATTAGAAGGGCTGGGGCTAATACAGTAAGCAGAATTCCTCCTAATGGAAGGACTGTATTGCCGGGAAGAAAGATAGCGACTAGCAGCAAGATTGGTGCTAAAATATTCGCTACTGCCCATAGTTCTGCGCGTGTCGCTAAGATTGGCCAGTCGATTCCTATCAATAATTTCCGGCCTTTAAAACGCTTACTCATTTTCGATGTAATACCTTCGGATAAAGGACCAATAGCTGGGCCGAACCAGCTGCCAACTAATGCAAATAGTTCAAGGGCAACAGCACCAGTAAAGGCTAAGGTGAAAATTTCTGCGACTGACAATTGTCCAAGAATACCGATGAATATCCCTAAGTAGGCACCAATTGCGAAATTACTGCCCCAGAAACCAATTTTTTTATTTAATGCTTCTGCATTAAAGTCAAATTTATCAATAAATGGTAAGCATATATCAATAAACTTGTTTAACACCATAACAAGTGGTGCGATTAGTAAGGATGGATGAGCGGTTGTTGTAATGTTGTTTTGGTCATAGCCTAAAAGCTCATTGATTGTAGGCTTCATTACATCTGCATTGATAAGCATTAATGCGTAAATAAAAGCTACGAATAATGTTGTTAAAATTAGATTATCATTAGAATAATACATAGTAAGAAGACCAATGACAGAGAGATTCCAAATATTAAATAAATCTACGTTTAAGGTTGTTGTTTTCTTAGCAATCAACATGAATACGTTTACTAAAAGGCATATAAAAGCGAAATAGAGTGTGTAAACAGATCCCCATGTGATCACAGCGAGTGGAGCCCATCCTAAATCCGTAACAGATAAGGCAACTCCCGTAGATTCTACAAAACTATTTAGCGCTGGTGAAAAAGCAGTAGTAAGCAAAGAAATAATTGCTCCCATACCTGTTAAGGCAATGGCCATTCTTAGGCCGCCTTCAATTGCTTTCGAGATAGAAACGCCAACGATTAAAGAAAGAATCGTAATGATGATAAACATCATGGCAGATCCTCCTAAATTAATAAAGCCATTAAAAGCATCATTTAATTTCTCAAGAAACATTTGGCTTACCTTCCTTTTATGAAATTTACGTAATCGGTTCCGTAAACGGTTACTCAAAATATAACAGAATTTTTTTAAAGGTACAACTATTAATTTAAATTAGTTTTTTCAAGTAAAATCATTTTTGGAAGAATAATAGGGAAAGGTAAGTAACCGGTTTCGTTTATAGGAGAGCCTTTTCGCTGGATTGATAAAAAGCGGTAAGTTTTTAAAATATATAATTTCAGTTGACATTATTTTTTTTGAATGATTAAATGAAAATAAGTAATCGGTTACGTAAATGAGGGATTAAGATGATAACAATCAAAGATGTTGCGAAAGAAGCAGGTGTTTCTGTTGCTACTGTATCAAGAGTTCTTAATAATAAAGGTGGCGCGAAGCCTGAAACAATTACGCATGTAGAAAATGTCATAAAGAAATTAAATTATAAACCAAATAAAATAGCCAAAAGTCTTTCGGAAGGAAGCTCCAATTTAATTGCGCTTCTTGTACCAACATTGAATAATCCCTTTTTTCCTGAGTTGGTTAGGGAAATTGAAAAGGTTGCAAATGAAAACGGTTATAATGTGTATTTATGTAATAGTGATGATGATCGCATGAAAGTGGAATATTATCTAGAATCCATGATTGACCACTATGTTAGTGGAGCCATTATAAATTCCCTTCATGTAGATGCAAGTGACTTAGCAGAATTAGAAAAACGCGGAATCAGAACAATTACAATTGACCGTGCAAATTTTGAACATCCATACTCTGCCATAACTGTTGATCACACTTTAGGTGCACAGCTGGCTGTTACTCATCTTATTCGAGATGAAAAATGTAATAATATTGTGTTTATCTCCGGACCTAAAAATGAGAAAAGTGCGATTGATCGTTTAACTGGATTCACGCTTGCTTTAAACGAGGCGAGGCATCCTGTTAAAACGCATATATGTTATGGGGATTTTGGAACCGCAAGTGGATATGAAAATACAAAGGCTCTCATTGAAAAGGGCCGTTCATTTGATAGCATTTTTTGTGCAAATGATGCAATGGCTATTGGCGCCATGCGTGCATGCCATGAGTTTGGCATTAAAGTACCAAGTGAAGTGAAGATTGTAGGCTATGATAATATTAGTCTTGCTTCCTATATGTATCCAACTCTTTCCTCTGTAGATCAGTGTAAAGAGGATATTGGCAGATTAGCGGTCAATGAATTAATCCAATTAATAAAAAATCCGAAGAATAAGCAGAAGCAATATCAATTGGAGCCAAAGTTAGTTATAAGAAATTCGTCAACAATTAATGGAGGAAGTATTAATGAATAAAATCGGACCATCTTTGATGTGTGCAGACTTAGGAAATTTAGAACAAAATATAAAAGAGTTAGATAAAGCTGGTGTTGATTTTTATCATATTGACATTATGGATGGGAAATTTGTTCCCAATTTCACATTAGGACCAGACTTTGTGAAAACGGTTCGCAGACTTACAACAACACCATTAGATATTCATTTAATGGTAGAAGAGCCGGAAAGACATATCGACTTATTTGCAGAGTGTGGAGCAGACATGATTTCTGTACATCAAGAATCAACCAATGCTCTACATAGTGTATTAATGAAAATTAAAGAGAAAGGAATAAAAGCAGGAGTAGCGATAAATCCGGGAACTTCGCTTGAATTCCTTGATCAAGTATATGACTTAATCGATTATGTCGTAGTGATGACTGTAAATCCAGGATTTGCCGGCCAAAAATTTATTCCTTCTATGTATGAAAAGATCGCGAAAATAAATGGGAAGATAAAGCAGTATAATCGGGAAATTGAGATCCAAGTAGACGGCAATATTGGAGAGAGTACCATTCCAACATGCCAAGAAAATGGTGCGTCGATGTATGTATTAGGAACAAGTGCTGTATTTAATAGTAATCATTCATTGGAAGAAAATGTTCGATTAACAAGAGAAATATTTAATTAAAACCAACTGGAGGAAGGCTAAAATGAATTATGATATCGTAGTTGTCGGCAGTATTAATATGGATATAATTGTAGAAGCACCGAAGTATCCAGCATATGGGGATACGATGTTTTGTGATTCGATTAAGATGCTGCCAGGGGGAAAGGGAGCAAACCAAGCTGTCTCTGTAGCGAAGCTTGGTAAAAAAACTTGTTTAGTTGGATCCGTTGGAAAAGATAGTGCAGGAAATCAATTGATTGAGAATTTACAGGCCAAAAATGTGGATACTAGTTATATTGTGAAAAGTGAAGAATCAGGCACTGGTACTTTTGTTGCGATTGTTGACAGTTCAGGTGAAAACACAATGGTTGGAACAAAGGGAGCAAATGATTCTCTATCAAAAGAAGATATCGAGAAGATATTTGCCCAAATAGATGCGAAAATTCTGCTCGTCCAATTGGAAACTAGCAAGGAATCTATCATCGCTGCGATGCAGGCTGCTAAAGAACGTGGAATGTATGTAATCCTAGATCCAGCACCTGCAGATGGAATCTTTGAGGAAGCCTTTCAATATGCTGACTTAGTAACACCAAACAAACAAGAAACAAAACGCATCACTGGAATTGATGTAATAAATAAAGAAACAGCACTAGAAGCAGCGAAAAAACTAAATGAAAAAGGCATTCCTGATGTCATTGTCAAAATGGGCGAACATGGAAGCTTAGTATACAAAAATGGAGAAGCAACAGTAGTAGATGCTATTAAAGTGAAAGCAGTGGATACAGTAGGAGCAGGCGACTGCTTTGCAGGTGCTCTTGCTAGTGCCTATTTAGATACGAATGATTTAGTAAAAGCGGCTAATTTCGCAAGCGTTGCAGCAGGAATAAAAGTATCGCGGAGCGGCGGCCAAGAAGCAATCCCAACTTTGAATGAAGTGGAAGGGTATTTGGTGAAGTAAGGATTTGGTTATATTAAAAAACTTGATAAAATCCTCATCCATAGTGGTGGGGATTTTTTAGTATGGTGTCAGGCACCACAAAAAGACAACCGGTCTTTTTTGTCCATAGGAGATAGACAGTTAGGTTAACAGAAGCAATTTATTTATCATTCTTTTTAAAAGCAGGATTTTTTCTGAAGGTGATTCCGCTTAATGCAATCGTTTGCGTTGTTTTTGCAATCGATTACTAAAATTATGAATATTTTTCTTGTAAAATGGTAGATATATTACTATAATCATAGATATGATTTAATGCAAACGTTTTAATTGGAAATAGGAGGGAACACAATGAAAAAGATGTTGTCATTTGAATTTTGGCAAAAATTCGGGAAAGCATTGATGGTAGTGGTAGCTGTTATGCCGGCAGCTGGAATTATGATTAGTTTAGGTAAGCTGATTGCCATGATCGATGCTTCTGTTTTTATCACAATTGGAAGCGTTGTAGAGAATATTGGTTGGGGGATTATTGGGAATTTACATATTTTATTTGCTTTAGCAATTGGTGGTTCGTGGGCAAAGGAAAAAGCAGGCGGGGCCTTTGCTGCGGGGATTGCCTTCTTATTAATTAATAGAATTACAGGCTCTATCTTTGGGGTCACAAATGAAATGCTATCTGAAGATGGCGCATTTACGCATACTTTATTTGGAACGAAGATTTTAGTAGAAGGATATTTTACAAGTGTATTGGAAGCGCCTGCACTTAATATGGGTGTTTTCGTGGGGATTATCTCCGGCTTTATCGGAGCAATTGTCTATAATAAATATTACAATTTCAGAAAGCTGCCAGATGCACTGGCCTTCTTTAATGGAAAACGATTTGTACCGTTTGTGGTTATCCTTTGGTCTGTTATCGTTTCCTTGATCCTTGCGGTGATTTGGCCAACGATTCAAACAGGAATTAACCATTTTGGACTGTGGATTGCGACTTCAAGTGAAAGCGCTCCAATCCTAGCGCCTTTTATCTATGGTACAGCTGAACGTCTACTTATTCCATTTGGTCTACACCATATGTTAACGATTCCAATTAACTATACCTCACTAGGTGGAACATATACGATCATGTCTGGTGTGATGGCTGGTAAGGAAGTATTTGGACAAGATCCACTTTGGCTAGCATGGGCAAGTGATTTAGTGAATCTACAAAATGCGGGTGATACTGCGGCATATAATCAACTGCTATCTTCTGTTACTCCAGCCCGTTTTAAAGTAGGGCAGATGATTGGTGCGACAGCAATTTTGATGGGTGTCGCTGTTGCAATCTACCGAAATGTAGATATGGATAAAAAGAAAAAATATAAATCAATGATTTTTTCCGCAGCCATCGCTGTCTTTTTAACAGGGGTTACAGAGCCTTTAGAATTTATGTTTATGTTTGCTGCTCCAGTACTTTACGTTGTGTATGCTATCTTACAAGGATTAGCTTTTGCTTCTGCGGATATTGTTCATTTACGTCTCCATTCCTTTGGAAACTTAGAATTGATCACACGTTTGCCGATTGCTTTTAAAGCAGGCTTGGGAGGCGACGTCCTAAACTTTGTAATTGTATGTATTGTCTTCTTTATAGTGAGCTATTTTATTGCGAATTTCATGATTAAGAAATTTAATTTTTCAACACCAGGTCGTAATGGTAACTATGAAAGTGATGCAGATTCTAACACCACAGAAGCTGGAAACGCTGGTCCTACTAACAGCCAAGTCTTAGAAATTGTCGACTTATTAGGCGGAAAAGCTAATATTACCGATGTAGATGCCTGTATGACAAGGCTGCGTGTCTCCGTAAAAGAGCTAGATAAAGTGGGCGATGAATCGTCATGGAAAGCAGCTGGCGCAATGGGCTTAATTAAGAAGGATGGCGGTGTTCAAGCTATCTATGGTCCAAAGGCTGACATTCTGAAATCGGATATTAATGACTATTTGGAGCAAAGTGAATGAAATTATTAACTTTAAATACCCATAGCTGGATAGAAGAAAGACCTTTAGAAAAACTGAAAGCGATCAAGGAGCAATTGCTGGCTGATTCCTATGATGTTATTTCCTTACAGGAAGTAAATCAATCGATGGATGCAGAGGAAGCGGAGGTGGATTCTTTTTTCATTGCCCCCAATCAAGATACAGTGATTAAAAAAGATAACTTTGCGTTTCTTCTCCAGCAGGAGCTGAAGAAAGAAGGACTCGAATTTTATTGGAGCTGGGTTCCTAGTCATATAGGTTACGACCAATATGATGAAGGAATCGCCATTCTTACTCGATTTAAAGTAACAAATGCAAGAGGGATATTGCTGTCCTGCAAAGATGATTATACAGACTATCATACAAGAAAAGCCCTGGAAGTTCGTTTTCAAGCAAATAAAAAAAACTATTTAGTGTACGGATTGCACCTCTCTTGGTGGCAGGATGAAACCGGAAGCTATCCTTTCTTATATGAATGGAGCAAGCTTGTCGAAGCATGGGAAGTGGAAGCACGGGCAGGTGGATCTATCTTGTTGATGGGCGATTTTAATAACCCTGCCCATATCGAAGAGGAAGGGTATAGTGTTGTTTCCAAGCACCCTTATATAAAGGACGCTTTTCTAGATGCCACGGTCAAAAATGGCAGCCATACTGTGGAGAAGAGAATTGATGGCTGGGAGAATAATAGTGATCTTCTGCGGATTGATTATATCTTTGTTTCTTCTAATCTCTCTGTTTATTCATATGAAACGGTTTTTGATGGAAGAACAACGCCGGTTGTATCTGATCATTTTGGGGTGAAGGTAGAGATAGGGTGACAGGCACCATAAAAAGACACTGTTTCTCTACAAAGGACACTTCGTATTAGCTTTTTTATTTAGTAGAAGCACCCTAATCAAACGTTTGATTAGGGTGCTTTATGCTATCTGATTGATTGTAGACTAATAGAATTCTCAAGAACGGGAGTGAACTTTCTCTCCTTGAACCCAAACTTCCGAGATATTATCTGGGCGTACGAGATAGAGGATCTTTTGGAAAATATCATCTAAATCTTCTGCTTCAGAGAAAATCGGTAATTTTGCAGTTGGTGCTTTTGTATCGATGATTTGTACATCCCATGTGTAGTTTTCTTGTAAACGTCCGATTGGCAGACTTAAGCTTTCACCACCGCCGGCAGTTGCTAAATAAAAGGCTTCATGAATAGAAATTCGGGAATCTGGAACGCCTCTTTCCTCTGCGGGAAGAGTTGGATTTACGCCATCTTCTAGCATTCTCGAGGAAACAACGGCCTGCTTCGCATTATCATAAAGACTTGGAGTGGCACCAGCGGAAATATCTGTACCTAGTCCGATATCAATTCCCATTGATTGAAATCGTTTTATGGGCAGTACGCTATTGGCGAAGTAAGCATTCGATAGCGGACAATGGCTGATGGCTGTGCCAGTTTCCGCAAATAACGCGGCATCGTTGTCATCTAAGAAGTTACAATGAGCCATAACCGATTTGTTGCCTAATAATCCAAAATCATGGAGAGCAAACGCATCATGCTTACCTAAGCGTTCTTTTACATAACCATGGGCCCAGTCACTTTCACTGCAATGGGACTGAATATGGGTATCATATTTCGCCGCCAACTTCCCAAGACCCTTAAGGGCTTCATCAGAGCAGCTTGGAATAAAGCGAGGTGTAACAACAGGATAAACACCTTGTTTCGTCTCTTTAGCTAACTCTTTCACAGCTAAAATAAATGACTCTGTATCAGCTAGAGCTGTTTTTGTATCAGCATCTCGGTAATAGGATGGATTTTGTTCTGGATCATCCATGACGACCTTACCTACTAAACCTCGTTGACCCTTTTCTGCACAGATTTTTGCTAATAACAAACTCGCCTCTTTGTGGACAGTTGCGAAATAAAGAACGGTTGTTGTTCCATTTGCGAGCAAGGTGCTTACTAAGTCTTCATATACTGTTGTGGCAAAGGATAAATCTGCATACTTCGCTTCTAATGGAAATGTATAGGTATGCAGCCAATCGTATAGTGGAATATCTAAAGCTGTACCCGACTGTGCCCATTGTGGTGCATGAACATGCAAGTCTACAAAACCAGGCAAGAAATATTGCCCCTCTGCTAAACGGTGGAAGTTAGCTTGGCCCTCATAAGTCTCCAACAAGGTGGAATATTCGGACTGTTCCGGTCCGACCATTTTTTTTATCATTCCATTGGTATCGATAAAGAATAAATAGTCTTTCAATATAGTTACTTTTTTGGGAGACTCACTAGAAAAAGCAGTTCCTTGAAAAATATGCGTATAATTGCTCATAAACACCTTCCTAATGTTCGTGTTTTGTGTTAATATAGTCATTGTAGCAAGTTGATAATTACTAGTAAATAAAAAAATTTATTGTGTATTTTAAAAAATGAAGTGAATGTTGATGGTGAGCTTGAAAGTTGCAAAAGGTTTCAGGTCGCTATAATATTCAAAAATAAATAGTGTATTTTCATATAATCGTAGGGATATGGCCTACAAGTTTCTACCTGTTTACCGTAAATAAACTGACTATGAAAAGCAGAGATAAAATGGACATAACGCCCCTTTATAGGGAGATGTCTATTCTTGTCATACTTTGATTATAAAGGGCTCGAAGTGCATGCTTTTCTTTTGTTAAGGAAGGTATGTACTTCGAGCTTTTTCTGTTCGGTGAATTTACTTATTAACGAAGAAACAAAGATTATAGGAAGTATCATCAATAGGGGGTACTGGAATGGAGAAGATGGCAAAGGATTTGGAAGCAAAGGGGAAGATACAGGAAGGAAAAGAAGAAATTACTGTCGGCAAATCGATCTTTCTAGGAGTTCAGCAAATATTAGCGATGGATTTGTTTATCCCACCGATTATCTTGGCAGGTTTATTATCCTTTTCTGTACAGGATAGTTCATTGCTGATCCAAATGACTTTTATCGCATGTGGAATTGCAACGATTATTCAAGCAGGCTTTGCAATGAAGCTTCCTGTTATGCAAGGACCTTCCTTTGTACCATTAAGTGCACTTGCAGCAATTGGAACGACATCAGGAATTGGAGCGATGATAGGCAGCTTAATACCTGGTGCGTTAATTATTGCCTTACTTGGTTATCCGCTTAAACTCTATAGTAAAGTGGTTAGAAAAGTCATCCCGCCGATTGTTGCTGGGACCGTTATTGTGGTTGTAGGGATTTCTTTAATGCCGAGTGCGATTAATTCTATTTATACAGCAGAGGGTAGTTTTGGCGAAAATATCTTGGTTGCGACCGTTACAGCGGCTGTATTGATTTTCTGTATGTACGTAGGGGAAAAGGCTAAATCTAAATGGAAATATATAAAGGTAGTATCGGTTATCTTAGCGTTAGGATTAGGCTCGCTTGTTGCTTCTTTCTTCGGTTTAGTTAGTTTTGCCTCATTAGAAAATGCAAGCTGGTTTCAAATGCCAAGTCTATTTGCATTTGGAGCGCCACAATTCAATGTTCATGCCATTCTTGTTATGATTGTAGTTTATTTAATTGTCACTATTGAAACGACGGGAACATGGTTTACTGTAAGCAATGTAACGGGCGAAGAGCTGAATGATAAGCGTTTAAATGGCGGCGCATTTGGAGAAGGGTTAGGCTGTTTTGTCGGTTCTTTCTTTGGCGGAACACCAGTAACGGGCTATTCCTCTAATGCTGGTATTATTGCGATTACAGGAGTAAAGAGTCGTAAGCCAATTATTATGGGTGGAATTATGTTAGTTATTCTAGGAATGATGCCAAAGCTGACGAGTTTGATTGCTTGCATCCCTAGTGTGGTGATTAATAGTGTATTTGCGATTTTATGCGTAATCATTATGATGAATGGATTTAAAGTCGTGAAAGGATTGGAATTTACGGAGAGAAATATGATTGTTATTGGAGTTCCAATTATGCTTGCTTTATTTGCTGTGTTAATGCCGGCAAATGTGTTAAATGGCCTGCCTGAAATTGTAACTTACTTTGTATCATCAGGGACAGCTATAGGAGCCATTGCTGCATTAATCCTTAATCTAGTTCTGCCGCAAAAACAAGGAGAGCGTGTAAATACAAACAAGCCAACGGTAAATGTTAACTAAAAATAGGAACAGGAGAGGCGCGATTATGCAACAAGATAGACTATGGAATGAATGGCATCCAGTATGTAAAGCAGAGGAATTGCTGGATGATCCGAAACAAGTATTTGTGCTTGGGGAAAGAGTAGCCATTTTTCGAAATGAGAAAGGCGTTCATGCCTTTAAAGATTTGTGTATTCATAGAGGAGCGGCGCTTTCACTTGGTAAGGTGAAAAACGGGAATTTAGTTTGTGCATACCATGCTTGGGAATACGATTGTGCAGGAGCATGTGTCAAGATACCGGCATTGCCAAATGGACGAGCTATTCCAAGAAAAGCGAAAGCAACTGTTTATCATTGTGAGGAATATCTTGGACTTATTTGGGTGAATCTGGGGGACGATCCAGCACCGCTTATTTCTTATCCTGAATATAGTACAGAAGGATATCGAACAGCAATATGTGGTCCTTATGAGGTAAAAGCAAATGCACCGCGAATCATTGAAAACTTCCTTGATGTTTCTCATCTTATGTTTGTTCATGAAGGCTTGCTTGGGGATGAGGACCATGCGGAAGTGGTCGATTATAAAGTGGATTTTATTGATAACCGTTTTATTACAAGCAAAATTCCTGTCTACCAGCCCAATCCAGATGGACGCTCAAAAGGTGGATATGCCAATTATGTGTATGAAATTCTAAATCCAACAACTGCTCGTTTCACGAAAACAACAGATGGATCAGAAGACGCGTTGACGATTTTGCTTGTCGTCAATCAAGAAGATAACGAACAGTCGAAAGCCTTTATGCTGCTAACAAGAAACTATGATTTAGATAAACCAGATGAACCATTTATCGAATTCCAGGATAAAATCTTTTATCAAGATTTAGATATTGTTCAAAGCCAAAAGCCGGAATTATTGCCATTGGATCTACAGGCGGAATTGCATCTTAAGTCAGACGCCCTGACGATCAGCTACCGTCGATGGCTGCAGGAACTTGGGGTGGAGAATGGAACAACTCCTGGTGACAGGCACCATAAAAAGACAAAAAGCTAATTCTGTCTCTCTCTGAAGGACAAAGGGGAAGAGGGATCATTTTTTGATTTCTTTTCCTATTTTTTTGTCGGAAAATGCAGGGATTTTGTCTGGGAGGTAGAATGTTATATTTTAAGCTGCCTCTCTTTATCTTATTTCTAGGATACAGTTATAAGTCCCTTTGCTAATCTCCCTCGATTTTATCCTTCATAATATGCAAGCAAATTTCATAATAAAGGAGGTTGTTCGTTGCCTAGAAAAAAGCGTGTTTGGTATCCTGGTGCTAGTTATCATATTACAAGTCGAGGTATTCGCCGTACTTCTTTATTTTTGGACGAGGAAGATCGTAAAAAGTATCTTCGATTGTTGACAGAAGTAATGGAGGAAAAGCCATTTATTCTGCAAACCTATTGTTTGATGACAAATCACATCCATCTTCAAATAAAAACCCTTCAACATTCCCCAAGTGACATTATAAGAACTCTTCATTTTAATTACGCGATATATTTCAATAAAAAATATGATTTTACAGGGCATGTGTTTGAAAGTCGTTATGGATCTGAGTTGATCACTTCTGCTCAATATGAATTAGAGGTCAATCGGTACATTCATCTAAATCCAATTCGAGCTGGTATCGTAGAACGCTTGGAAGAGTACCCTTGGAGCAGTTATTTTGACTATATAGAGACCAAGGAGGAAAGTATGGTAAATTCAGAACGGATTTTTGCTTATTTTCCCGACCCCAAACTTGAGCAATATCTTCAATTTTTACATGCGAGAGGAAAAGAATCTGATCAATATCCAATTTAAGGTTTGCGATATTAGCTTTAGGATAGTTGAATAAGACCTTATTTGAAGAGTTTTTTCTTCTTTCTTTACTGTACTGATAAAACTATCAATTAAAAATGTCTGTTCACTTGGATAAGCTTTATAGCCTATATTAAAGAACAAAAAAATAATAAGCCTCATGCTTTTTTTATACCCAAACCTCCAAATAGTTGTATTTCTCCTCAAAAACAATACACTACAACAAAATTCTTATATCTTATTTTACCTTTTCGATGGCTATTATATCCGTTGTGGAAGTCAATATGATTTGATGCTCTCCATTGCTATAATAAGTCGAGACTCCCGCTTGTTCTCCTTTTTTCCAGCCATTTGATTTTATGGCTTTTACATATCCAAAGGGAATCCCGTGTTCTTCTGATGCATTTGACCATTTATATGTTTTTGAAGTTTCAGTTTCTCTTATCATTTCAGCATTTCTAGGAACTGGGAAGTCATAAAAATCTTTTGAAGGTGGATATGGAAAATAGATAAAGAAATAATAGCATCCTCCTATTAACAAAATAGTTAAAGCAAATGTTAGAAATAATTTTTTCTTCAAAATACTTCCCCTCTCTAAAGTACTTATATTTAAAAATCTAATAGATGTATTTATCCATAATGTTAATGTAAAAACGATTATTTATCTATGTTAGTTGGAGGAAATTTTCTTGCTTACTCAGTGTCCATTCCTCCTATTATTTTTGTTAAAATACTAGATAAAAATGGAGGTTTTTACAGTGGAGAATTCCGGAAATTTTACAATAATTGTACCTAACGAGTTTAATTTTTTATTATATCTTTATAATTGGATTGATAAAAAGGAATTTCCTCATTTTGAAGTTAGGGTTGAAAATTTAGATATTAATGAAATTAAAAAAAATATTATTGAGCAATGGAACTTATATTTTGAACAATTACTTAATAATGGTGAGTATATTCAATATATAGAAGTGGAAAATTCACTTGCGGAAGAAGTCTTAGTAGGTTTAGATTCAAAACAAAAAGAAAATATTGTTAATCAGTATAATTCATGGTGGTATCATCAATCTTCCATTGGATATTATCAAATAATTGAAAAAGCTATTTCCTATCATAAAAAAATCAACCTGATAAGGTCTATTTTAAATATTGAAACTTATCCTTATTTATTAATAACTTATGACTCAATTCCTAAAGAATTTAGCGTAAATAATAGTGATTTTTATTTTATTTCTCAAAATAGTATATTAACTCTCTAAAAAACATAATATAAAAGTCGAGTGAGATTAACATTAAGCTCAATGAATATAACATTTGTGCACTTTATTAACACGAAGTGAACATTTAATTTAGCGTATAAATATAGCTCTTGTTATATGATGAAAAAAGGTAACATTGAGACTTGCTTCTAATGCTCTTGGACAGAGCTCAATCATTACGTGAATGAAGGATTATTTTATAGTTTTTTGAACATATTAAAATGAAACGTGGGGATAATATTTATAACCACTTTATGTATTGCAAAAGTGATACAATTATGATCCTTCTACCTAGACTGGCATTCATGGACGTTGACGAGTAAATTTCTTCTTGTATGAAAAAGAATGAAGTGGAAATAGGTATTTTTTCGACAAAAGTTGAAGGCAGAAAACAGTCTTCATCAGGAGGCTGTTTTTTATAAAATTTTCATTCGACAATGAAGCAACTTAAATTTACCTTGTTCTCCTAATAAAGGGTAAAGAGTAAGCTGGAGGTAAAACCTAAAAACAAAGGTGCTAGATTGTTTCCACTAAAGATACATGGCTTCATTGTTTTTTTTTCTATAATGATAAAGCGGTACCATCTACGCGGCTACTAAAGTCCCATCCTTTTTCATAAACTTTTGTCTAAATCAATTCCTTGACAAGTATTTTTAGCAGGAGTATATTTGGTTACGAATTATAACTAGGGTAGAAAAAGTTATTAAAAAAAGAATAAGAATGACCTATAGATTAATGGAGAGAAGGGGGAAGAAGAAGTATTAGTTAACTATAGGAAGGAACGAGGCTTAATAAAACCTCGTAAGGAAAAGAAGTGTCGGAAATTATCTTGAATTAAAGATATCTTAATTTGAGAATTTCTGTTAACTTAAAAAAGAAAGAAGGAGCAAGACATGGCAATAGGTACAATTAGTAAACAAGATGTTATTCAAACAAATTTAAAAGGAAAACAGCTTTTATTAAATCCTTTTCTTAATAAAGGCGTAGCTTTTTCGAAAGAAGAACGTCAAGAGCTTGGTTTAAATGGTTTATTACCAACTCAAATTCTAACATTAGAAGAACAAGCAAAACGTATTTACGAACAATTTTCTGCCCAAACAAGTGATTTACGTAAAAACGGTCTTTTATATGATTTGTATAATCGAAACGTTGTTCTATTTTATAAAGTACTTCAGGATAACCTGAACGAAATGCTGCCCATTATTTACACTCCAACTGTTGGCGAAGTGATTCAAAAGTACTCTCATGAATATCATATTCCTGGTGGATTATACTTATCTATCGATAATATGGAGAACATGGAAGAAGCTTTTAACAATTTAAATATTCCTAGTGATGGAATTGATTTAATTGTAGTAACCGATTCAGAAAGTATTCTTGGTATTGGAGATCAAGGTGTCGGTGGTATTAATATTGCAATCGGTAAACTAGCTGTTTATACGGCAGCAGCTGGCATAGATCCTAGTAGAGTGCTTCCAATTGTGTTGGATGTGGGAACGAACAACGAAGCTTTAATTCAAGATCCATTATATCTTGGTAACAAGTTTAGTCGTGTTCGCGGCAAAAGCTATGATCAGTTTATTGAACGATTTGTGGAAAATGCATTGAAAACTTTTCCAGATGTTCTCCTTCATTGGGAAGACCTTGGTAATGTAAATGCTCGTGCAATCATGGAAAAATACAGTGATAAAATTCTTACTTTCAATGATGATATCCAAGGAACAGGTGCTGTTACTTTGGCGGCAATTATGTCTGCTTTAAAAGTTACGAAAGAGTCTCTTTCTGATCAGCGAGTTGTTATCTTTGGACCAGGTGCTGCTGGCATTGGGAACGCAGATCAAATGGTAGAAACAATGGTATTAGAGGGAGTTTCAAGAGAAGATGCGTATAATCGCTTTTGGCCAATTGACTTCCGTGGGTTATTAACAGACGAAACAGCAGATGTTGTAGCATTCCAACAACCATATGTTCGTTCTGCAAAAGAAGTAGCAGATTGGGAAAGAAACGAGGAAAATATTATTCCGCTTCTAGAAGTTATTAGAAAAGTAAAGCCGACTATTCTTATTGGTACTTCTGGACAAGCAGGTGCCTTCTCTGAAGAGGTGGTAAAAGAGATGGCCAAGCATGTAGAGCGTCCGATTATCATGCCAATGTCTAATCCAACTCCATTAGCAGAAGCTACACCAGAAGACATTATTAAATGGACAGATGGGAAAGCACTAATTGCTACTGGTAGTCCATTTAAAGACGTGGAATATAACGGTGTCACATATGAAATTGGTCAATCCAATAATGCATTTGTATTTCCAGGACTAGGGTTGGGAGCAATTATTGCAAAAGCTGCTATTATTTCAAAAGGAATGTTTGCGGCCTCCGCAAATGCAGTAGCATCATTAGCTGATAGCAGCTCGCTTGGGGCATCAATTCTCCCTTCCATTGATAAATTACAAGAGGTATCTAAGGCCGTAGCTATAGCAGTAGCGGAAGCTGCAATCAAAGAAGGAATTGCGCAAGCGAAAATAGAGGATATAGAACAAGCGCTTAATGACTATATGTGGAAGCCAGAATATAAAACAATAACATTAAAATAAGACAAGTAAATAAATAGAATCGTCTTGCAATCACTGTAAGACGATTCAAACAGCTTAGAAACGAACAAAGGGAAAGTGAAGTGAACTACCATGTCTCTTGGGCATATATTTTTAGTATTAATCCCCATCTTTTTTACCATTATTTTAGGATATTTAGGTGGCTATTTAAACATTTTTAATGCTGATTCTTCTAAAGGTCTCAATACATTAGTAACAAAATTTGCATTACCAGCGCATTTATTTATTGGAATTACAACCACATCGAAGCAAACACTAATCGATCAATGGCCGTTTTTCTTAAATATGTTTATTGGTATTATTGGTTTTTATGTCATATTACTACTTATTTCGAAGTTTGTTTTTAAATATGATGTTACAAAAGCTTCGATGTTCTCGTTAAATTCTACGCAGCCGGCATTTGCCTTTATGGGGATTTCTGTGCTTGGTAGTTTATTCGGACAACAAGAAGTTGCTATTCCTATTGCGATTACAGGAATTGTGGTTAATGCCATTTTAGATCCTTTAGCAACAATTGTGGGGAATATTGGCGAAAGCAATAAAGGGAAAGCAAAGGATGAGAAGGGAAGCACAATAGGTATTATTTTACATGGATTAAGTGAACCACTTGCATGTATTCCATTACTAGCAGTTGTATTGACACTATGTGGTTTCCACTCACCAGAAATAATACAAAGTGCGCTTGATCAGATTGGCTCTGTAACATCTGGCGTTGCTTTATTTGCGGTAGGGGTAACCGTAGGTATTCGCAAAATCAATTTCCAAGGAGTTGCTTTTGGTATTTCGCTATTAAAAGTGATAGTGCTGCCATTATTTATGATATTGGTTGCTCATCTAGTAGGATTAAACCACGCCGATACTGTAAAAGCTATTTTATTAGTAGCATTTCCAGGATCAGCCGTTGCAGCGATGATTTCAACTAGATTCGATTCGCTAACAACGGAAACTGCATCTTCTTTCGTGATTAGCACTATATTATCATTAATTACATTACCAATCTTTATAACCTGGTTAATTTAATTTAATAAATTTAATAAATGAAAAAGAAGCAGAAGGGGGACTTTTCTGCTTCTTTTTTTAATGGTGACAGGTACCATAAAAAGACAACATCCCACATCTGTCTTTCTCAGAAGGACAAGGGAAATGAATCCTTTTAGGGAAAAACGACAGCTTCTTTCTCTAACCAAAATGCTAAGATAATATTAATCAGAATAAGGGAGGGGACTCATCATCATGTTTTTCCTAAAAGATGATGGATTTGAATATAGTAAGACACAGCTAAAAACAGAAGTAATCGATATACATAATTTAGAAGACGGCTTTACTCAATTACAATTAAGATTTACATTTGACTTTAACTCTGGAGCATTTTCTCATGAGGTAACTTGGTCTAACTATGATATAGAATCTAGTAGTGTCCAAATTGGAAAATCCCCCCCTTTCTGGAGACATCACAGCCATTGAACCCGACATTTCATTTAGCTATCAAAAGATGGAGGAAAATCTTTATACATTTTATATTCACTTGGAATGATTCATTCAAACATGGGAACAGACTCTGGGATTAGCCTTAGATTAATAGTTCATAGACAGTCTTTGGTAAAGTGGACAAGGCAGATAACCAAACTATTACAGTATTCATAATAATCCTTCCTCCCTCATCCCCATTCCAGATGAGGATATTTTTGCATGACTCATACTATGTTATAATATCTGAAAATAAAAAATATTGTCATATTTTCTGACAATATGATAGATTTCCAAAAAAGTTAATAGTATTATACGTTTATGCTACTTCATTTTGAAACATCGTTCCGTTCAGTGAAACAATGCGGTTAGAAGGACATATAAAGATTATTTTAGGAGAGGAGCAGGTTTTGATAGAGAGATGACAGAATAGAAGGGATCATATTTAAGTTAAGGGGAGGAGTTATTCAGTGAATATAAAAGCATATGAAAATTCAGAGGTACCGGAAAAGAAGATAACGGGTTATCAATGGAAAACGCTATGGTCTTCAACGGTTGGATATGCCATGGATGGGCTAGATATGATGATTTTGGCTTATACGCTGCCGCTCATTATTGCTTTTTTTGGCATTAATCAAGCGCAGGCGGGAAGCCTTTCTACCATTACATTGCTTGGAGCTGTAATTGGTGGAATTGTATTTGGAGTAATGGCGGATAAATTTGGGCGAGTACGGGTGTTTACTTGGACTATTTTAATATTTTCTGTTTTTACAGGTTTATGTGCTTTAGCTCCTAATTTAGAAACATTTGCGATCTTCCGCTTTTTAGCTGGTTTAGGGCTTGGGGGCGAATTTGGAATTGGGATGACGCTTGTCAGTGAGACTTGGCCGAAGAAATATCGCTCTCGTGCTACATCTGTTGTAGCGGTCGGATTTCAGTTAGGGATTGTTCTTGCAACTTTAACGGTATTGTTTATTGCACCGAAATTCGGGTGGCATGGTGTATTCCTTGCAGGGGTAGTACCAGCGATTTTTGCGTTTTGGTCCCGCAAAAATTTAAAGGAACCAGAGATTTGGACAAAACTTAAAGAAGAAAATAAAAATAAGATTGCCATTGGACAATTATTTGCTTCAAAGGAAACAACGAAGATAACGATTGGCTTAATTATCGCCACAAGTGTTCAAAACTTTGGCTTTTATGGCATTATGACGTGGATGCCGACGATGCTTGCTTCGGAACTAGGTTACAATTTTAATAAAACAACTTTATGGACGGTAACAACGATTGTCGGGATGATATTAGGGATTTTAATCTTTGGTTATTTGGCAGACAAAATTGGACGAAGACCATCTTATATCACTTTCCTGATTGCGGCGGCAATTATTGTTTGGGTCTATTTCCAAGTAACATCGACAGCAGCTTTATTGCTTCTTGGCGGCGTATTAGGATTCTTTGTAAATGGGATGATGGGTGGATATGGAGCCCTGCTAGCAGAGCATTATAATACAGAAGTCCGTTCCACTGCAGAAAACATTATTTTTAATGTAGGGAGAGCAATCGCGGGATTTGCGCCATTTATTATTGGTTATATTTCTCTTAATCATTCTTTAAGCTATGCACTTAGCTTATTGTCCGGTGTTTACATTTTATCTGCATTAGCATTTATCTTTTTAATTCCAGAATCAAAGGATAAAGAGATTGTTTAAGAATTAAGGTTACAATCTATATTTTAAGAGAGAAGGATGTTTTGATGGCACCTTCTCTTATTTTAAAAAAATGGATCATTGTTCCGCTCGGAGAAACTTATTTTAAAAGGGGAGACATGGCTTGGAATGGTTAAATCGTTTTACAGATGTAATGGACTGCCTCTCCTCTAATGCCAATATAGGGATGGGTGTCAGTGAACTTGCGAGAGAGACGGATTTAAGTAAGGGTACGATTCATCGAATGCTTACAAGTATGTGTGAACATCAGCTTGTTGTCCAAGATAAAACGACTAAACAATATTATCTAGGACCGAAAACGATGCTGTGGGGCAGTCAGTTTTTAAGGTTGCAGGATCCGATTAAACTACTGGGCAGATATGGGGAAAAATTATCTATTGAGACTAATCTCTATACCTTCATTTGTCGTTATCATGGAGGCGATGTCTATTGTGTCTACACCCATCAGCCATCAGATCTGCGCAATAAATATTTTGTTCATGTGGGACAGCGGATGCCAATTCATAGTGCCGCGGCGGCAAAAGTAATTTTGGCGTATCAAGAGGAAGCGATAGTTGAGAGAATGGTGCATGAGACACCCTTTGAAGCTACCACCCCCTATACGAAAACAAATCCTTTCGACATAAAAAAAGAATTAAAAGAAATCTATCATTCCCAACTAGCATTTTGCATTGAAGAATTGGAAATGGGGGTATCTGCTATTTCCGCGCCAATATTTTATGATGATAAAAAAACGAATGTCAGCATCAGCATTGTTGGCGAAAGTGACTATATCGCGATGCAGCAAGCAACATTAGTGAAACAAATAAACGAAGTGGCCAAAGAGGCAAGTGAACATATGAAATCTATGCATCTATTAAGTTCTATTCGCTTATAAAGAGAAGGGCGGAGCTCCATGGCCCATAATCAAGGAGATAGAAAGATGGATCGAAAAAGAAGATATGAAGAACTGTTGAATAATATGAATCAATATAATTCGGGAACGAAAGGAATCACCAGAGTGGCCTTTACAAATGAGGAGCAGGCATGCAGTCATGCTTTTATGCGTTTGTGCAAAAATGAGGGTCTAGAAATTAGAATGGATTATTGCGGCAATATTATTGCGAGAAGAGAAGGAAAGCACAAAGATCTTCCGCCAGTTGTTATAGGATCCCATCTAGATACCGTTTACCAAGGCGGTAAATACGATGGCGTAGTAGGAGTTACAGCAGGTTTAGAAGTGATAAAACGCCTCAATGAACAAAATCTGGAAACGGAACATCCGATTGAAATTATTTCTTTCGCCTGTGAAGAATCGTCTCGATTCGGAGTATCAACGGTTGGCAGCAAGGCGATGGCAGGAACACTGCAAAAGGAGAAGTATCAACATCTGAAGGATAAGGATGGAATTACCTTTGAAAAAGCTCTTTCCCTTTGTGCCTTGCGATTTGATCAATTGGATTTGGCAAGCAGAGCGACAGAACGTTTTCAAGCATTTTTTGAATTACATATTGAGCAAGGTCCGATTCTGATGAATACCAATAAGAAAATTGGGATTGTAACAGGGATTGCCGCACCCGTCCGCTTCATTATTGAAGTAAAAGGCGCTGCTTCTCATTCTGGGACAACACCGATGAATATGCGCAAGGATGCATTGCTTGGGGCAAGTGAACTAGCGCTCGCTTTAGAAGAAGCAGCGAAAGAAGAACAGCATAACGGGACAGTCGCCACAATCGGGGTGCTTTCCATTCCAATGGGGGCGATGAATGTGGTGCCAGGTACAGTCGAAATGAAAGTCGATATTCGCTCCACTTCGACTGCCTCTAGAAATAAAGTACTCACCGCTCTTTTAAAAAAAATGGAGGATGTTCAGGAAAGACGAGGTTTAACGATAACTTCACAGGAGATTAGCAAGGAAGAGCCTGTTCAGTTATCAAAAGAGCTTACTCTTCAAATAGAAAAAATTTGTCTGGAAAAAAAGCTTCCTTATCAATGGATGCAAAGTGGCGCTGGGCATGATGCCATGAATATGACTTCCTTCGGTCCGGTTGGGTTAATCTTTATTCCGTCCTTAAACGGAATTAGTCATCATCCAGATGAACATACCGATTTAGACGATATTTTAATCGGTATTGATGTGTTAGAGGCAGCTGTATTACAGCAGGCAATAGCAGTGTATTAATTAAAGAAAGGAGAGAAAAAGGATGGCAGTGAAAGCAGAAATAATATTTAACAAGCAAGTAAGCAAGCGATATTTTCATTTAAAAGTAAAAGTTCCCAATCAGCAGCTATTCCCAGTTCAAGCGGGTCAATTTTTTCATATCAAATGCTGTGAAGGACCTAAGCCCTTGTTACGCAGACCACTTAGTATTTTTCGCATCAATGAAGCAGAAAGCACATTGGAGTTTCTTTATTTAGTAAAAGGGGTTGGGACGAAGGCTTTAGCGGAGCGAAAGTCGGAAGAGACGCTGGATATACTTGGTCCATTAGGGAAGGGATTCAGTATAGCGGAAGGAAGTGAAAATATTCTTATTGTTGCTAGAGGTGTAGGAATTGCCACCCTTTCCGCTCTTGCTTTCAAGCTGAAAAGTAAGAATGTTTCGTGTTTTGCGATTGTCAGTGCTAGAACAAAAGAAGATTATTTAGTGGAAGCGGAGTTAAAGGCAGCTGGTGTGGAGGCTGTGTTTGTAAATGATGAAGCTGGAACGAGTGATCCTAGTTGTGTAAAACTTTTAGCAGAAACATGGATAAGTGAAAAAAAGATAGATAGTATCTATACATGTGGATCAAGAAGACTATCTAAATTAATGAAGGAATTAGCATATGAACATCGGCTTTTTGCGGAAATCGCCTTGGAAGAAAATATGGGATGCGGGATTGGTTCTTGCTATGGATGTGTCTGTCAGATTGAAGAAGAGGAACGCATCCGACCGGTCCGGATTTGTATGGAAGGACCAGTCTTTCCATTAGAAAAGGTGGTATTTGCATGAGTGGCTTGGAAGTAACATTAGGCAATCTTCATTTGAAAAATCCGGTTATGCCAGCGTCTGGAACATTTGCGGAACAAATGACTAATTATATTGATATTAATCAGATTGGGGCCATTATTCCCAAAAGCATTACCAAAAATCGGCGAACAGGCAACTCTACCCCTCGTATTTGTGAAACAAAGGCTGGTGGCATGATTAATTCGATTGGGATTCAAAGTGAGGGATTAACGTATTTTAAAGAAAAGACAATCCCCTTTTATGCAGCTTTTTCGACTCCTCTTATCCCTAGTGTGTCAGCAGACAGCATCGAGGAATTTGTGGAGGTTAGCGCAGAGCTTGGTGCTATGGACGAGGTGGATGCCATTGAATTAAATATTTCCTGTCCCAATTTGAAAAATAATGGGATGGCGTTTGGCATGGATCCATCCATCTCGCATGAATTAGTAAGCAAGGTACGAAAGACGACAAATAAGCCGCTCATTCCGAAGTTATCTCCTAATGTAACAAGTATTGTGGAGATTGCCAAAGCTTGTGAAGCAGCCGGCGCTGATATTTTAACAGTTTCCAACACATTTTTGGCTATGTCTATTGATGTTCATACTAGAAAACCGAAGATCAGCAATGTAATGGGCGGCTATTCCGGCCCAGCTATTTTGCCCCTCGTTGTCCGAATGGTTTACCAAGTGTATCAGGCAACTTCCCTTCCGATTATAGGATGCGGAGGCGTCATGAATGGAGAGGATGCCATCGAATTAATGCTCGCCGGTGCGTCCGCTGTACAAATTGGCACAGCTTCCTTTGTCGATCCAGAAGCAATGATAACGATCCGCGACGAAATGGAAGCCTATATGCAGGCACATGGAATAAAGGATATACAAGAGATTATTGGTGGAGTGGTGGTTCGGTAGTCGGATGTAGGGGTGTTTGGCTGATAAGCAAGACGTTTTGGCTGATACTTCTCAAGGTTTGGCTGATAAGCAAGGCGTTTTGGCTGATACCTCCCAAGGTTTGGCTGATATCTTCGCCGCATTGGTTGATCAATCGATTTTTTCATATAAAAAAGGAGTGGAGAGTATGTTGTGGGATCATGTTATTAAAAACGGCTATTTATATACCGGAAATGGATTTGAAAAAGGGCATCTCTATATTAAAGATGGAAAGATTGCGGCCATCACTCAGGATGAATTAGCGGGAGAAGTGCTAGAGGTAACAGATGGAGAAGGGTTATATGTGTGTCCGGGCTTTATGGATACCCATATACATTCAAGGGATCCAGGTCCAACGTATAAAGAAGATTTTTATTATAGCACCCAAGCTGCAGCGGCAGGTGGGATTACGACTGTGTTTGAAATGCCGAACACTAATCCTCCTATTAATAATGTCGAAAATTTTGAGAAACAAAAGAAAAATCTCACGGCTAAAGCACATGTGGATTTCGCTATATGGGGAATTTGCTTAGGGGATGCTAACCGAGAGGATATCGTTCCACTGCATCAGGCTGGGGTGATTGGCTTTAAGTTTTTCTGGGGCTATGCCATTAATAAAGAGACTTATCAGTTGATGTATAACTATAAGGATGGGGACGAAGGTGTCATTCCGCCGCTTTCAGATGGAGAGGTCTATAGTATTTTCCGAGAAGTTCAAAAAACGGGACAAATTCTTGCTATTCATGCGGAAAATAATCAAATAATCCAACGGTTGACAGAGGAAGTAGAAGCTTCTGGGAAAAGAGATTATGAGGCACTTCTGCAAGGACGCCCGAATTTAGCCGAGGAAATGACCATTCAATCTGGGATTGCATTGGCGAAAAATCTTGGCACTCGACTGCATATTCTTCATGTCAGTACAGGAGAAGGGGTAAAGCTAATAAGACAAGCGCAAACAGATGGCTATACAAATATTACATCAGAAACATGTCCGCATTATCTCTTTTTATCCAATGAGGATTATGAAAGAGTTGGTCCGCAGATGAAGGTATATCCGCCTATTAAATATAAAAAGGATCAGGAAGAGCTGTGGAGAGGGATTCAAGATGGTACCGTAACGGTTGTCTGCTCTGACCATGCTCCTCATACCGAAGAAGAAAAGGATGGCAGCTTATGGGATATCCCTGCTGGAATGTGTGGGGTTGAAACATTGGCGCCACTACTATTAAACGCAGTAAGTGAAGAGAAGATTTCTTTAGTCGATGCCTGCAAACTTCTTTCTGAAAATCCAGCAAAGCAATATGGAATCTACCCGCAAAAAGGGTCGTTACAAGTAGGAACCGATGCAGATATTACCATAGTAGATATGAAGAAAAAACATACCATTAAAAGAGAAGAGCTCCACAGCAAAAGCAAGGTAACAGCATACAACCAAACACCTATTACAGGAATGCCAGTCGCCACCATTGTCCGCGGAACAAAAGTAATGGAAAATGGGCAAATCATCAGCCAACCAATCGGAAGAATTGTGGTGCCAGGAGAGAATGAGAGGGACGGTTCTCCTTTCGAGCTTAAGAGCATAGGCGATTTGTGATTACTACTATTGAAGTTTTGTAGATAAAAAGACAGTATTGAAAAACAGGAGGAGAGCGGGATAAATGAATAAAAAAGAAAAGCTAGATTCTTTTATAAAACTATACGACCTAATCAACTTTTACTACGAAAACCGCGACCGCCCAGCAGATAGAGAATTCGACTTCTTTGAAGAAGTAAAAGTCAATTGTGAAACACTAGAGATTGATTACGATTCATTTATCAAGGAACTTCGATTGCAACGGTTGTGAGGGGAATCAGAGGGAAGGCTCTAGATTCCCTTTTTCTAAGGAAAGATATTACAAGACTTATAGTAATAGAAGTACCAATCCAGTTTTTCCTTAATAATCAACATTACTTATAAAGCTTCACTGTATCCTCCAAAAAATGTAAGTATTCAGCAATAAAAGCTTTAGGCTTTATAATTTTCACCTTATTACCGAATCCCGCTAAAAACTGGTAGGCAAATGGATTCATAGGCAATTCAATAGTGGCAAGATAACTTTCTGAATTCCCCTTGTTAACAGCGTTCTTGCCATATCTCCCGATAAATTGATCTCTGACTGCAATTAAAAAGCCGTTTATTATCAGCTGCATAGGCGCAGGTGTAGGCGGGGCAATTATTTCGGTCTTGAATGCAAAATCATATTCTCCAGGTCCGCTGGGAATTTTCAAAATTCCTACATTGATTAACCCAGAAAATGGTATAGATACAGCCTTCTGGGGGGAGTGCCAGCGTTCGTGCAACCAGGGGCACGGTAGATTGTAGACATTGCTCAAGTACCTCTTGCTCTCCATGAGGTGCTAGTTAGCCTCCATTATTTTTTGCATCTGGCGATACAGAGTCATTCTAAAGATACCAGCTTTCTCTGCAGCATCCCTGCGACTTATCCCTTGATTCATAAGATATAAGGAATAATTAATATGTGGTGGTGATTAGGTATACCTGTAAGTGGGGAACTACAAACAAGTTCAGAAAAGTTTAGAAGTTGTACTTTTTAATATTGAAGAGACTTTAAATCTGATTGAGAATAATGACTATAAAGATATATCGGAAGCTGGTTTCGATCTTTTCAGAAAGGATTCAAAAGACTTCAAGCTTTGGGATTTTTGGCTTGCTGTAATGAGAGGTAAAAGTAATAAGAGAGAGTGCTCAAAAGTTAGACTTTTGAGCACTCTCTTCATTTTCTTGGTTTATTTTAATAGCGTAATAAAGAAACACAAATTATGGATTACTTACCATTTTACATAATTTGAAAATATCTCATCATTAAATTGATCAGCCCCATCTACATTTGAACTCTTAAATACTGGAGGGGTAAAACCAGCTTCTATTAAAAGCTGTAGAGATTCAACGATGAGAGCTTGAGCAAGGAAGCATCCAACGGCATCTGAAGTAGCTCCAGAATAAATGTCGGAGTTTGAGATCCGGAAACCAGCATCACCGATAACAGCGCCATTATCGAGTACTACATCAGCAAGTTCATAAAGTTTTTTTCCGCTCTGGTGTCTTGAAGTTACACTTTGAGAATGTTTCATGCTCGTCATAGCAATGACCTTTGCTCCCTTTTTCCTTGCCTCTATAGCCATTTCAACGGGTACAGTATTTCTTCCTGAGTTTGATACAATCATAATTACATCTTTGTCTGATACTTCATGTAAATTTAAGTACGACTTCGCAAGTCCTTCGATTCTTTCAAGATAGGTGCTTTTATTTGGGCGTTCATGCAACATTAACTCTGGAGGTAAAATAGCTGTGACTAAGGCAAGTCCACCTGCACGATTATAAATCTCTTCGGCAATCATATGAGAGTGCCCAGAACCGAATACATAAAATCTTCCACCCGACTTAACAGCTTGTGAGATGAGGTTAGCACCTTCTATAATGGCTTCTTCTTGTGTTTCTTGAACTTCCATTAAAATATTGTTAAAGAATTTACTATAATCCGCAAATAATGATCCCATTGTTCTTCCTCCATTAAAAGTTTTTATTTTTGAATTTATTACTATGATAGCTTTTAAGCTTTACCATCCATAACGATGAGTGTCCCATCCTTTTTCAATTAGAGTTTGTTGGGCATACAATAACGTCTTAGATGGTATATCTTTCTCCACTGCAACACCTGATCCGATAACGCAATTACTGCCTACTTTAGTTCCCGGCATATATAGACTCAAAATACCGGTCCGAGTAAAGTCGCCAAAATAAACAGCATTTCCAAATTTCTCAGGAATTTCTCTTCTACCATTCACCTTTTGAGTTTGAGGCAGATCATCGAAACGAGTAATACCTACTGTGACTCCAGCAGCGATATCTGTTGACTCACCTATGATTCCGAACACTTCACCAAAATGTATAAAACTGACGTTATCAAAGGTAATACCGCTAAATTCTGCACAATGTCCAATGCGATTTTTACTCCCAATGACGCTATCAGGACCTATCCTGCAAAAGTTTTCTATGCGACAATGAGAACCTATTACTACGTTTCCTTCTATAGTTACACCATTTTCAATTTTTGTATGATCTCCAATAATCGCATTTCCTTTTATCGTTACATATTTTCCTATTTCCACATGTTCTCCAAGCTTTATACATCCTTGAATATCAGCTGTCGGATGGATATTACAAGTCTCAGGAATATCATTATGTTGAAGTTTATTTGTCATAACCGATAGCGCCAGCTGATTAGCTTGCATTAGGTGCCAAGGCTTATCTATATCAATTACTCCATCTGTGACAGGATAGGATGAAACCGTATATCCTTCTTCTACTAACCATTGTAGACTTTGCTCAAATTCCATCTCGTGTTGTGGCATAACTCCTGTCGGTACATTTTTCATGAAACCTGGGTTATGGTGCAACATTCTCTTCAGCGCTTTTGTACTTAGAGCAAAGACGCCTATGAGTCGCTCTTGTACATAATGAGGACGAGGGTGACCATAAATATTCTGAACGCTGTTTCCGGTCCCTTTGGAAATTCCAAACCAATCAGGTGCAAATTCATTTGTTATAGGTTTAGATAAAATGAGTGTATCTACAGTATTAAGTTCTTTTTTATAGGCATCAACAAAACTAGTTAATCTCTCTAGAGTAATAAAGATATCTCCATACATGATCAACAAATGTTCGTCGTTAACGAGGGACACTACTTTTTCTAAACTATCTGCAGTCCCCTCAGTTACCGAGAGTTCAATAGTTTCAACTCCTTCAAAATCGCAAACAAGAGATTTAATTCTGCGTCCTAGATAACTAGTCACAATAATAATCCGGTCAAAAGACAAGCTCTTAAGATGGTTTACGAGATGAACGATATTTCCTTGGTTAGCTACTGGTAATGCTGCCTTAGGCCAATAATCATTATATGGCCACATTTTTTTTCCTTTACCTGCAGCCAATATAATAGCTGTTTTCACATCAATCACTCCGTATGTTTATTTAGTCAAAATTTAATTAAACCCTAAAAAGTAATGCATTACGTCCTTTAATTTTTTTAAATCTAATGAATCATATCCATCCATAAAGATTTACACCATAATTCGAATTTATACCTCCTTTATAAATTGATATATACCAATTCTCTTTAATTATTATAAAAATATGGTTATAATGTCAATAGAATAATCTTAAAAAAAAGGAATGTGAAACATGAACAATAAAAAAACCCCTTTATATAAACAACTGAAAAAGGAAATTATACAAAAAATTGAAAGAGGGGAGTTGAAACCGGGTGATGTGTTACCACCTGAAAGAGAACTTGCAGAATTATTCGAAATGAGTCGCATGACGGTGAGGCAAGCTATTTCAGAATTGGTCAATGAATATATTCTCATAAGACGACACGGCAGCGGGACATATGTAGCTGAATCTAAAATTCCACAAGGCAGGCGTTTAAAGAGCTTCAGTGAAGACATGAGCGCGCGAGGACTGTTGCCCGGATCCAAGGTTCTAGAGAAAACAATAATTGTAGAACCTCCTGCAAACATGATTGCTGATTTAAAATCTGAGGGAAAGATTCTTATGCTGAAGCGTTTAAGATTGGCAGATTTGTATCCTTTAGCAATTGAAACAATAATACTGCCGATTGAAAAGTTTAATAATCTTGAAAGTAGAAACTTCGAGAACGAATCGCTATATCGAATCTTAGAGGATGAATACAGTATAAAGATTACAAAGGCTCAACAAAAAATCGAGGTAAGAATGCCTACTCCTCAGGAGTCAGAATTACTTGAAATAAACTATTCTGTACCCGTCTTTCATTTTAAACAGATAACCTTTGATCAAAATAACGAAATTTTCGAGGTTGCTCATTCAGTATATAGGGGAGACAGATATGAAATAAATACTGAAATTTATAGCTAGACTATGACTACGAATCCAAAATAAGGGATTCGTATTTTTTTAAAAATTAAATTGACAAAAATATCGGGCAAATATAAAATTTATATAAATTGGTTAATACCAATTTAAAATTGGTATTAACATCAAAAGATTTGTGCTCTTGTTATGTATTGTCGATCTATGGCTCCATTTTTCCGTTTCCGGCCTGGCCATATAATTTGGTATTGATACTAGTTTTGGTCTATATCTTAGTTGGTTTTATTTTAGGATTAGTCCTAAAAAGAAAAACGCAAAACCTTGTACAGGATGTTAGCAAAATTATTAGTTCAGATGGTTCAGAAAAAATGTAGAAAAGGTGATAAAATGAGTGGTTTGTATGGATTAGTGGATATTGGAGGAACTAAAACTCTAATTGGAATAGCCACTAATGAAAAAATTATTGGCACACGTCAGTTGATGTCTAAAACTATAGAATCACCACAAATGCTGATAGATATTCTTATGAAAGAATTCGATTCATTAATAGCTGAAACGGACCATAAATATGGAAGGTTAATCTCGGTCGGTATAAGTGTTCCAGGGCCGTTAAATCGACAAAATGGAGTTATTCATTTCACGGGAAATTTAAAGTGGTCCAATTTTAAGATTGTGGAAGAACTAAGAAAAAGGCTCAATGATATTCCAATAATCATAGATGATGATGCTAACGCTGCTGGTATTGCAGAAGCGATTTATGGAGCAGGAAGAGGCTATAAGAATCAAATATATTTGACAGTCAGTACAGGTATTGGAGGTGCAATCATTATAGATGAAAAACTATATTATGGAAAACAAGATCTTGCGGGCGAAATCGGTCATATGACGGTATCACCAGACGGACCACCATGCTCCTGTGGGAATTTTGGTTGTCTAGAAGCTTTGGCTTCTGGAACATCTATTGCAAAAAAAGGGGAGCAATTATTGATTCAAGAGCAATCTCAAGTACTATTAGAACTTGCTGGTAAGAATTCGGTTACTGCTGAAATGGTTTTTGAGGCCGTTAGGTTGGGAGATCAAGCCTGTTTTTCTATCATCCAACAAACTTGCCGATATTTAGGGATTGGTTTGGCAAATATAATACAGATTTTCAACCCTGACGCGATAATTTTAGGAGGCGGAATTATGAATAATCAGTCAAAACTATTAATTCCATTAATAGAAAGTGAAATGAATCAACGCTTGTTCAAAATTCACAGGGGTCATATGGATCTTAAATTGGCTGCACTTAGCGGACAGAGCGGTTTATGGGGAGCATGGCATTTAGCCAAAAATTTCCCTTCTAGTGCGGAGAGAAACTCATCATGCCATATTTAATAGTAAATGCTGATGACTTTGGTCTTTCAAAAGGAGTAAATTACGGAATTATTGATGCACATGTAAGTGGAATTGTTACATCAACAACGCTTATGGTGAACATGCCGGCAGCGAAACATGCCTCGAGCCTAGCAAAAAAATATCCTTCTTTGGGTGTTGGAGTTCACCTCAACCTAACGGCAGGTAAACCTATTCATCAAAATGTTCCATCACTAGTCAATCAAAAGGGATATTTCCATAGCAAGAAAGAAGTTTTAAACAAGGCAAATGTAATGGAGATAGAAAAAGAACTTAGGGCGCAAATTAACGATTTTTACACTCTTGGATTGAATCCTACTCACATAGATACTCATCATAATTTACACGGTACAGAGCCAGTTTCTTCGATTGTAAAAGTTTTGGCTGAAGAGTACCGGCTGCCAATACGTCAATTAAATAAGGAAGATCCAGCGATAAACACTCTAGAGTTTTGTTCTAAATTCCATGATGATAATGCTTCTTATGAAACTTTATTGGATATTTTTGAGCGTGCAAGTGTGACCCCTTTAGAAATGATGTGTCATCCTGGTTTTGTTGATCAACAACTTTTAAATCACAGTTCTTATAACATACAAAGAATAAAGGAATTAGATATATTAACTGATCCCTTAACAATAACTGCCATTCAAAAAGCTAGGATCCAGTTAAAATCTTACAAGGAGCTCAGATGGTAATAATACTGTCTATATGCAGTACTTTTCAATTTTTACAATTATATGTTTTAAACCGAGTGGGGAGGATACGATATTGATCTCTTTTGGATTAATTTTAGTTAGCCATGGTGGACTTTCAAAAGGTCTTTTATCTTCGGTAGAAATGATTATGGGACCTCGAAGTGCAAAAAATGCTGAAACTAAAATTGATAAAAAATACTTAGAAGTATTTTCTGGAGATTGCAATTATTTCAGGTTTCATGGAATTACGAACGAATGCAAGCGTTAGTATTTGCATTTACTATGAAACCGGTCATAGAAATGCTCTATAGGAGCTGCCTTTGCTAAAGATGAAAGCCAATTCTTGCTCTTATTCTATTTAGCGTAGTTAATATTCCACTTAAATCGTACGGTATTAAAATAGGATATGAAAAGGGCGTAAACTTTTTAGTTGAAACTGAAAAGTCAGGAATTGTTCAAAGATATATTGCAATGGCAACGATGTTAGGGATTGTAGTTATTGGTGGTTTAATCCCGCAACTTGTACAATTAGCCACTCCTTACGTACTAAAAGTGGGAGGTGCAGAAATAAAGTTCCAGGAAATCTTTGATTGGATTTTATCTAGCTTTACTTCCCCTAGCTATTAAAGTTATTAGTTTCCTATTAATTAAGAAAGGTTTTAGTGCAATCAAAATTTTAATGGGAATGATTATTTTTTGTGTATTGGGTAAATAGATTGGTATTTTATAATGGATAAGGTGATCAAATGAATATTTATTGTGGATCAGCTAAAGTTGATATCACACCTACTGAAAGTAAGCTTTTAGCAGGTTATATGGCTACAAGACAATCTAAGGGAATTCATGATCCAATTTATGCACGAATTGTTGCAATCAGATCTCAACAGACTTTTATAATTCTAGTTAGCTTAGATTTGATTTGTATAGATCAAAACTATACAGTCGAACTTCGCAAAAAAATTTCAGACCAAACAAATGTTTCAAAAGAATGTATCTTTCTTCACGCTACGCATACTCATTCTGGTCCAGGGGGGACTATTCAGGAAACATCTCCCATCTGGAGAGCATTTCCTGATTTATGGATGCCATACGATAGAATACTGGTAAATGAACAACATAAAAAAATTGTTGAGGCTGTTAAACTAGCATTGGAAAATTTAGAAGAATGTAAAGTTAGTATTTGTGAGGGGGAAGCCAGCGGCATTGCTGCTAATAGGATATCATCTGAAATAGAATATTCCTCCATTTTAAAAGTAATAGAATTTGAATATTGCAGTACGAACAAAAAGGTTATAGTGTATCACTTTGCATGCCATCCAACGATAATGAATAGAGACAACCTTCTAATTAGTGCTGATTTCCCTGGAGTAACTAGCTCTAATTTAGAAAATGAAAATAATGTAGAAATTGCATTATTTATAAATGGTCCGTCAGGTGATATTAGTACCCGTTTTACAAGAAAAGAGGCAAGTTTTTATGAAGTAAGAAGGGTAGGAACAATATTATCAGTAGCGGTACTGGAATTATTAACTCACAAAAAACAAATCAAGGTTGATACCATAACTTCTAAAATAGAGAAAGTAGAATTGGGCCTTCGCAACATAGAAGATTCTGCGCAACTGCAGCATAAATTGCACGAACTTAAACAAAAACATAAAATCCAAAGAGTAACAGCTGGAAACAACTGTGCCTATTTAAGAAAGATAGAATCAGAGATTGAAGGTGTTTCTGCATTAATCAAGAAATCAGGAGCGTTAGAAAATTCGTTAACCATTTCTACCGAAATACAAGTATTAAAGTTGGGTGAGATCTTATTTGTATCAATACCTGGAGAAATATTTAATGAAACTGGAACAGAAATAACTAATAACTACAATGGAGTACCAGTATTCATAGCTGGTAACACTAACGACTATATAGGATATATAGTACCAGAAGGCTACTATGCGAGTGACAGCTATGAGGCATATATGACGTTATTAGAAAAAGGATCCTCAGAAAAAATAAGAGACACAATACTCTATATGATGGACCAAGTGTAGGTGAGTATTTTACTCCATTAATGGCGCGATTGTTTAACAACACAAACAGAAAATGACCAAATTTTTTATAAAAAGCGTCCATGAAATATATTAAGAGTAAAAAAACAGGCTCTGTCCTCCGTTGGCAATATCCCTTCAACTGTGCGGGCTGTATCTCCAGTAAAGGTATTGTTACGACTCTTTTCAAAACAAAGCATGCCATTGGAAGTACATCTGACAATGGGGCAGAAATCTTAATTCATATTGGAATGGATACAGTCCAGCTAGAAGGTAAATACTTCATAGCACATGTAAAACAAGGAGGTAAAGTGAGTGCTGGTGACTTGTTATTAGAATTTGATAGGGAAAAAATTAGAGAAGAAGGATACAATCTGATTACTCCTGTTATTATTACAAACAGTGCTGATGTTAAACAAATCGATACGACAAGGGAAAGGACAGTAAGTGAAAAGTGAGTTGTCGCGTTCTGTTACAGACGGAGAAAATAAATTAATTCTTCTTCCAAGTTCACTCATCGATAATCGACTACTTTGGTTTAATTCATCGATTATTTTCTTATCAATTAAATCTATTTTCATTTTTAATAAAAAACCTCCATTTTCATTAATTTTATAAAGTGTTTAGAAGGAAAATATACCATTTTTAATGGGAATCTTTTATATTCTCCAGTAAAATTAATTCTACAAGGAGGTAGTAAGGATGGCAAGAATTAATGAATCAAAAAACGGTGAAACACCTTTTCAAAGACTCTTAGGATATAATGTAGATGTCTTAAATGGATGGAATCAATTAGGAGATGTGTTGGAAAAAGATTTGAATCTATCATCCCATCTAAAAGAACAAGTAAGAAGAACCTTAGCACAAAGCAATGGGTGTGAATATTGCAAGGCAAAGGGAAAACCTGAACCCCACCTGTTCGATGAAAAAACGTCGATTGCAGTAGGGTTTGCAGAAGCCTTTTTGAAGCAAAAAGGGGATATTTCAGATGCCCAATTTAATATATTGAAAGAGTATCTTTCAGAAGCGGAAATCAGTGAGCTTATTGCATTTATCACCTTTACTACCGCTTCCCAATATTTTGGCGCAATAATGAAATTAGAGCCTGTGACAATATAACAGATTCAGAGGGACGGTTCTGCCGCTTCCCTTTTGTCAATTAATGGCGAGGAAATTGGAGATAAATAGATATAAAGATAGAGAAACATACCGCCTAATGAGATTTTGTTATAAGCAATTAAGGCATTATCAATAGGAATGAAGCAAGCGCAAGTGAGGACAAGGAAAAAGGACCATTTTTATGGTTCTTTTTTTCTTTGTAAGTCAATTGGATCTTTATAATATATTTATACTTAACCTATTAAATTTACGTAAAAAGTGTATTTCGTTCATCCTAAAAAATCTCCATCCAATAATTCATTTTTTAGTATGTGATTAAGGGACGTGTTTTAACGAAATAACTTTACCGGAGATTATTTCCCTAATGTAGCTGTTGAATTTCATTTTATTGAAATGATCGATTAGAATTTCTGCTTCAATATAACTTCTTAGTGACTTACATCCACCAAAAAGAACATTTTTAAAGGGGTGGAAAAATAAGTTTCCAGTATCTAGATTCTTATCCTCTATAAGCATAGTTTCAAATATTATCAACATTGTTTCTTCCGCTCTTAATGGGATAATAGAGAGTTCCTACAATATCCATTCGGCATTATTTTCTATAACAAAGTTAAAGCATTAGTTATAGTTACTTTTGTTATTAATTGTATGAGTTTTTCTCGCCTGTTCTATGTTCTCTCTTATACCTGAAACACCCAGAAAACGAATCCCTCCAGATCAACCAATAAATCAATCAATCTTCTATTTTATGTTCTGGCTCTCCAATTTGGCTTATTCAATAATTCCAAACGATCCAATTTTTAAGTTAGAAGGTGTCCTCTTGAAAGTAATAAGGATTTTTTTTGTTAATTTTTATCGAATGTAGCATTTGCGGCAGGCACGGACCTGCAGTATGTGTAAATTGGAAAGCAGAGACAGCATATTTTATGGATCGTATAGATTTTTGTGATAGAATTGTGACTGCTAAGATACGGTCATAAGCATTAAGGAAATGAATTGAAAAATCAGATGGCATCTATTTCATTTATCAAAACCATCTAAAAATAAAAGAACTTAGGGGGGGAACAAATTTGAAAAAGGGAGTAGTTATCCTATTAGCTATTGTTGTTTTTGCCATGATATTAATATATGGTTTTATGCATATGACAGGGCAAACGGAGCATAAAAGGATAGAATCAAAAATAAAACAAGGGCAGGGAACTGGAAACCAATCCATTTATGTTTCTCCAACAGGAAATGATCGAAATGATGGAAGTAAGGAACATCCCTTTCAAACATTAAAAAAGGCGACAGATAAAGCGGTAGCAGGAACAACTGTTTATATACGTGAGGGTATTTACAAAGAACCGCTCACGGTTAAACATAGTGGAAAAAAAGAACTTCCGATTGTCTTTCAAGCCTATGACCAAGAGGAAGTAATAATTAGCGGTGTGGAGATGGAAGAAAAAGAAGAGGAGACATCTCTCATAACGATTCAGAATAAAAATTATGTTTCTATTAAAGGATTAATAATGGAAGACTTATCTACTAGTCTTGCTGATGAAACAGTCATGGGAATATATATAGCAGGGTCAAGCAGTCATATTGTGATAGAGAACAATGTAGTAAGAAAAATCAGCACCATGAACGAGGATGGGAATGCACATGGAATAGCAGTTTATGGAACAGAGGGAATTAAGAATATTGTCATTCGCAATAATGTGGTCCAAGATTTAAAGCTTGGAGCAAGTGAAGCACTTGTCTTAAATGGTAATATAGACGGATTTATCATTGAAGGGAATACAGTTCGTAATAATGATAATATTGGCATTGATCTAATTGGATACGAAGGCACGGGAAAAAAGGATGACTTCACCCGTAATGGAATGATCAGAAATAATATAGTATATAATAATTCTTCATTTGGTAATCCCGCTTATGGAGATGATTATAGTGCAGCGGGGATATATGTAGATGGCGGCAAAAATATAAAAGTGAAATCTAATACGATTTATCTTAATGACCTTGGGATTGAGGCAACATCTGAGCATCGAAAGAAGTATGCAGATAATATTGAGATTACCCACAACATAGTTTATGAAAATGTTTATACCGGTATATCTATTGGGGGATATGACGAAGAGCGTGGCGGTACTACCAACACTATTATTGCAAAAAATATTCTCTATCAAAATGATACAAAGGGGTTAGAGGGGGGACAGCTGCTTTTGCAATATGATACGAAAAAGAATACCATCCAACAAAATATTATGACAAGTAGTTCTTCACAGTTATTTATCGTTAATGAATTTCAAAAAAATGTAGATAATCGACTAGTGAAAAATATTTATCATAAAGGAGAGAACAAACAGGGAAGATGGATCTGGAAAGAAGAAGAATATACAGATTTTATAGATTTTAAAGAAGCCTCCAACAGTGATAAGCAATCCATGTATATTGATCCAAAATATAAGAATCCCTTAAAGCATGACTTTGACTTGAAACCAAATTCCCCTGTTTACGATATTTTGAGTGAATGAGTAAGAAAGCAATTAATATTAACCGATGCAATCCATGAGCAGGGGATCCTGCAAATGCCTTTGATGTAGACTTTATTCCGCTAAATACAGGGAAACGTGCAGTAGCCGATTTCATAATGAAACAGTTTAAGATTTCCGTGGCAAACACATTTGCGTTCGGGGATAGCGGGAATGATATCGAGATGCTTAAAGCTGTTGAACATGGCTATTTATTGAATAATGCCACCGAAGAAGCAAAACAATTGCATAATAGGATAACCCCAGAACCTTATGCCAAAGGGATTAAAAATGTTTGTATGCTACACTTTTAAAGGGAAATTACAGTTTTTTAAATCCAGCTGCCAATACGGTATCTGGATTTTTTTCTGGAAAGGGAAAGCTCGTTTAATTTAATTCTTGATTGGATATTCCCTTCCTGCATATTTTGCGCTTTGATTCTTGTTGACACTCCATTTCTTTGTTCCTTATTATAGAAATAATAACGAAAAAATAGCAGAAATTAGAAAGGTGGTGCAAATTTGAAAGTAATTAAAGTTTTCAATAACAATATTATTAGTGTCATCAATAATCAGAACAAAGAATTAATGATAATGGGAAGAGGAATTGGTTTTCAAGTAAAACCTGGAGATTTGGTCAATAAGAAAAAAATTGAAAAAATCTATACGCTAGACAGCAAAGAAGTGTCGGAAAAATTTAAAACCCTGCTTCGTGAAGTTCCGATTGAAGTAATGGAAGTATGTGAAGAGATCATCCTATATGCGAAAACGGTATATCATAAGAAATTAAATGATATTATTTATGTTGCTTTGACCGACCATATTAATTTTGCGATCCAACGAAAAAAGGATGGCTATGAAATTAAAAATGCTCTCATGTGGGAAACGAAGAAATTATATAAAGATGAGTTTGCTATTGGGGTGGAGGCTATTAAGATGATAAAGGAAAGGCTTGGGATTGAGCTTCCTGAGGATGAAGCTGGTTTTATAGCTCTTCATATTCTGAACGCAGAGTTGAATGATGATATCACCAATATTATGTCTATTACCAAAGTCATTCAGGAACTTTTAACGATTGTAAAATATCATTTTAAGATAGACTTTGATGAGGAGTCGTTAAATTATTTTCGTTTTATCACGCACCTAAAGTTTTTTGCCCAACGAATGCTCACTCGCACTTATATGGATAATGATGATGATGATGATTTATTTAATATCGTAAAAGAAAAACATCCCAAAGCCTTTTCCTGTTCGGTAAAAATTAATGATTATCTTAAAAAAAAGTATCATTATGCACCAACCAATGAAGAACTGCTTTACTTAACGATTCATATTGAAAGAGTGTGTCAGCGTTAAATTGTTCAAAATTTACATTTATCAAAAAAGAAAGGGTTTACATTTTAGTGGATTTATATTATATTGAAGGCAACAGCAAAATATCTGACCGTAATAGGGTTGTTACTGGTAAAGCAGGCAAAACCTAAGTCACTTATAATATGAGGCTCATGTCTTATATTGTAAGAGATTTAGGTTTTTTTGTTTTTCATGATTCGACACGATCTGAAAATTTTGCTAAATAATACATGTTGGAGGTGTCACCATCATGAAATATGAACAACTAGCAAAAGACATAATACAAAATGTCGGCGGGAAAGAGAATGTAAAGAGCGTAACCCATTGTATTACACGTTTACGTTTTAAGTTGAAAGATGAAAGTAAGGCAAACACAGAGGTATTAAAAGACATGGATGAAATTGTAACCGTTATCAAAAGCGGTGGACAATACCAAGTGGTAATTGGAAATCATGTGCCAGATGTCTACAAAGATGTTGTGGCAGCAGGCGGATTTTCATCATCAGCCCCAGTAGATTCAGAGGATGAAAACCAAGAAAAACAAAGCTTGTTCAATCGCTTTATTGATATTATCTCAAATATTTTCTCCCCAGTTTTAGGTTTGCTAGCTGCAACAGGTATTATCAAAGGTTTTAATGCATTATTCGTGGCATTTGGCTGGATCAGTAATGTACCAGTAAATGCTCAGACAGGGGCAGTGGAGTCTACCTATGGAATCTATGCCTTATTAAATGCGATAGGCGATGGTTTCTTCGTATTTTTGCCAATCTTCTTAGGTTATACGGCAATGAAAAAGTTTGGCGGAACACCTATGTTAGGGATGGCTATCGCTACAGCTTTGGTACACCCAACTCTTGTGGATATCAAAGCGCTTGATCCAATTATGACAGTTTTTCAAGGAACACTATTTGAATCACCAATTCAAATCGAATTTTTAGGAATTCCCGTTGTTCTAATGACTTATACATCTAGTGTTATTCCGATTATCTTAGCAACATATTTTGCGGCAAAAGTAGAAAAATGGTTAGCAAAGGTCATGCCAGCGGTGGTAAAAAGCTTTTTTGTTCCACTATTCACCTTGTTATTGATTGTCCCACTAACATTCTTAATTATTGGACCTGTATCAACATGGGCATCAAATCTTCTTGGTCAAGGAACTTTATGGATTTATGAAACTGTTCCAGCTATTGCAGGTTTGGTCATGGGTGGTTTTTGGCAAGTATTTGTTATCTTTGGTCTTCACTGGGGATTTGCTCCAATCGGTTACAATAACTACCCCGTATTAGGCTATGATAATTTCTTGATAATGGCATTTGCAGCATCGTTCGCGCAAATTGGTGCCGTCTTAGCTGTTATGCTTCTTACTAAAAATAAAAAGGTAAAATCATTAAGTGTTCCAGCCTTTATTTCTGGTATCTTTGGTGTAACAGAACCAGCAATTTATGGGGTGACACTACCACTTAAAAAGCCGTTTATTATCAGTTGCATAGGCGCAGGTATAGGTGGGGCAATCATTGCGGTCATGAATGCAAAATCATATTCTCCAGGTCCACTAGGAATTTTCAAAATTCCTACATTGATCAACCCGGAAAATGGTGTGGATTCATCCTTTTGGGGTGCGATGATTGCGATTGGTGTTGCATTTGTATTATCATTCGTTCTTACATTATTGTTTGGTGGTATTAATAAACAAGTAAAAGAAGTGGTTAGTGAAGGGAAAGAATTAATGAAAGGAGTAAGAAATGAAGAAATAGTTAGCCCGATTTCTGGTGAACTAATCTCTCTGAAAGAAATTCCTGATCAAGTTTTTGCTTCCGAATCAATGGGGAAAGGCGTTGGCATTATCCCTTCAGCAGGGCGGGCTGTATCTCCAGTAAACGGTATTGTTACGACTCTTTTCAAAACAAAGCATGCCATCGGAATTACATCTGACAATGGAGCAGAAATCTTAATTCATATTGGAATGGATACAGTCCAGCTGGAGGGTAAATACTTCACAGCACATGTAAAGCAAGGAGATAAAGTGAGTGCTGGTGACTTGTTATTAGAATTTGATATGGAAAAAATGAGAGAAGAAGGATACAATCTGATTACTCCTGTTATTATTACAAACAGTGCAGATTATAAACAAATCGATACGATAAAGGAAAGGACAGTAAGTGAAAAGCAAGTTGTCATTACGGCTGTTTAATCAATATTGTCCAGAATAAAAAATTAAGCGTTTTCTAAGTTGGTGCAACTGACATTAGCTAGATGGTAGTAGCGATTTTGTTAGAAGCGTTTCCTAAAGCTAATGTTTATAACGGAAGAAATTTAACTATTGATTAGAAATACTAATAAATAAGAAGAGGGAAGGTCACCATATGAGGGGAACCTTCCTTTTTCTAATCGTGCAGGAATAGTGGACAAATACTGTGTGGACAAATACTGTATAGAGATAATAAAGACGTTTAATTTTGAAATAAAAAACAAGAACCTTACTACGATTTACTGTAGTAAGGATTTTTTCAAGTTGATTAATTTTGTATCAATATAAATATTCTTATCTTCGAATTTGATAATAAAGTTGTTTGATTCTTATTCAACTAACGCCCCCTATAGCTTAAGTGTATTTATTCACAAACTTTATTTTTGTCTCGCTTATTCAACACGAAATACAGCGATTTCTTAATTGAACAATCGCTGTCCGAACCAGGTATTAATTTAAATAATTCCATACTTTTTTAATGCATAGTATATTCCATCTTCACTTGATGGTTTGGTAACAAAATCTGCAACATTTTTCAATTTTTCATTTCCATTCCCCATTGCTATACCTAAGCCAACTAATTCCAACATATCAATATCATTTTCGCCGTCTCCAAATGCAATAGCTTCCGATTTATCTATACCAAAGAAATCTAATGTTCTAATTATAGCTAAAGACTTGGAAACATCCTCCTGTAAAACATTTAACACATAAGGATGCCATCTTTTGAAAGTTAGATGAGGAAACTTTAGTCTATACTTCTCAACAACTTCATCATTTGTATACAAACACAATAAAAATACTTCTTCTTTATGAATTGAGTCATAGAATTCAGGATATTCATTCAGAGACAAGGTTTCCCTCAGTGCAGTTGAGATTTCCTTCTCTTTTACACCATTCATCCTGAATTTTTCTGTATAGAATGACAAACCATTATTCTCTAATTTGGCAAATTCCATAACTTCTTGGATAATATTTTTATCAATTGTTACTTTATGTATAACTTCTTGAATGTGCTTTACGTATCCCCCATTTGCTGTAATAAATGTTTCTATACCTAATTCCTGTAATTCCTTACACATAGATAAAGGTCTTCCTGTTGCCACCACTACTTTTAGCCCTCTACTTTTCAAAGTTTTAATAGCTTCAATTGTGGATATAGGAATACTGCCATCTTTGTGATTTGTAATAGTCCCATCAACATCGAAAAAAACAATTTTATAACTCATAAATTTCTCCCTTACTACAGTTCCAATAAAAGTAAAATCCCTTTCTAATATTGGACATCTGAACAAATAATCCTTCTTTAGCTAAACTGCCCCGTTTCTTCCATAAGCAAGGAATGCTTCCATAGTTCCTGAAGATGCAAAGCATTACTATAACCCCATTTTATTTAACTCGAAACTTAATCTCTAAAAAATACCTTTTAATTTCGGGAATACTTAAGTGGGATGAGTTCACTAATTGCAGTTTTAATTAACTCGCCGTTTATTTCTAGAAGGACAAAACATTCTGGTGCATAGTCAGAAATCAACTCCCTACACATACCACAAGGACTTACTACCTTTATACGTCTATCTACTTCATCAGAATAGGGATGTCTGACTGCAACGATTGTATCAAAATCCTTTTGTCCATTTGATATAGCACTACCGATTGCAATAGCTTCCGCACAAACCGTCACTCGTCCAATATACGCTTCAATGTGTACTGCCGAAATAATCTCCCCTGTTTTCGTACGAATGGCAGCTCCCACATGATGTTTATCGTCTTCATAAAGCATTGTTATCTTCTTTCTTGCTACTTCTACTAATTCTATATCTTCTTTAGTTGTGTTAAATATTTTCATATGGACTCCTCTTACATTAGTTGAATTTATGCATTTAGTTATTCATTTATTATTCAGAATTTTAATGTCCATGTTACAATGTCTTGTTGCACTATGCTGCCCCATTAGTACCATAAGAAAAGCCGCAGGGTATTGGCAGTTGAACATGAATATAAGCAGATAAAGTTGAAAATAATCACCTTCTCCATGAGTGTATATTTATTTGGACTCTATAAAATTGCTCTATAAACTTCATCGAAAACTTTAATATTTTTTTACAATTAATGCTAATATAGAACTATTCTATATTTTATTTACAAACGAGGAGGTTTACATTGAATGTTTCACATTGAATTACACAACGCACTGTGGCTTTTTGTTATAGTTTTTATGCTTCATGATTTTGAAGAGATAATAACTGTTGAAAACTGGTCTCTGAAAACAAATCATTTAGTTAAAAATACAAATAATAAGATAAAACTATTAATTTGGAAGTTTTGGAATATTAATTCGAATTCATTTGCTAAAAGAGATGTATTCATTTTTCTAGTAGCTTCAAGTGTTGTCTTTTTAAAAGTTCAATTTATTTATAGTAATTGGATAGGAGTATTATTTATATCTTTTTTAAGTTTCGTTCTCTTACATAATCTTGTACATATCATACAAACAATCATTTTAAAGGTATATACTCCTGGTCTTTATACAGCAGTTTTACTTGTTACCCCTTATACCCTCTATCTCTTAAACAGGTTAACTTAGGTCCTGCAAATTAATTGTTCGGTAGGTTAATTACTTAACCTACCGTATTACCATCTAACCTTACTAATCATTTTAGCATAACATATTAGTATTCTTATTCAACTAACCTGCCCCTTTAGTTTAATAACTTCAACAAAAAAAGCATTAATCCTTCTTGGACTAATGCTACCGGTTAGCTAACCATTAAGAGCGCTTCGCCACAGAAATTGTAAGAAAATTAGGTTCTTACATGGTAGTGGAATAACATTGTTTATACCTACATTCCTATGGTGCAAAAGGAAAAATAAAATCTAACAAAGGGAATAAAGACCAGATAAGAAGTAAAATGTTAACTATTAACCCAATAAACTTGGTTATCCCCTTATAATTAACCTTTTGCAACCAATAACATAGGACATATATCAATATAATGGCATATGGTAGATTGTTGCTTCCAGATACAAGTGTTATTATCATTGAAGATAAAATAATTATTCCTGCAATTATATTAAATAGATGTAACGTTTTACTCATTTTCTTCCCTCCTTAATCCAATCTAACATATATTTCCACATTTAGTAAACTCGTTATCAATTAACCTGCTCCGTTAGTTCAAGAAGAACTGACAAGATTACGATGAATGCTCTTCATTTTTAAATAACTTTATTGTTTATTAAATAACTTTAATATTTTTTAAAGAACATTATTATTCGTGAACAAATACTTTAATAAAAAGTATTTTAAGGGGCACTCAGTTAAACAAAATCTAATTAAAATCAGTCCATCCCCATTCTTAAATTCGTATCCACCTTTGAAAAAATAAAATGCGTTACAGTGTGAGCAAAAGGATTTACATCTTCAATAAATTGTTCTGCTTTGGCAAATGTATCGAATTGCATTTTTAGCATATAGCAGGCATTTCCAGCAATTCTGTAACAAAACTCTACATTTGGCTGCTCCTCAATATACCTTTTAAAAGAATTATAATCACCATTTTTGACTGTTGCTTCAATAATACATTGAATAGGAAGTCCAAGTTTACTGTAATCCACTTCTAAAGTATACCTTTTGATTATTCCAAATGACTCCATTTGCCTTACGCGTTCTGTTACAGACGGAGAAGATAAATTAATTCTTCTTCCAAGTTCACTCATCGATAATCGACTATTTTGGTTTAATTCATCGATTATTTTCTTATCAATTGAATCTATTTTCATTTTTAATAAAAAACCTCCATATTTGTTAAGATTGTAAAGTGTATCTATAAAAAATGTGTCATTTTTAATGGGAACCTTTCATAATCTCCAGTAAAATTAATTCTACAAGGAGGTAGTAAGGATGGCAAGAATTAATGAATCAAAAAACGGTGAAACACCTTTTCAAAGACTCTTAGGATATAATCTAGATGTCTTAAATGGATGGAATCAATTAGGAGATGTGTTAGAAAAAGATTTGAATCTATCATCCTATCTAAAAGAACAAGTAAGAAGAACCTTAGCACAAAGCAATGGGTGTGAATATTGCAAGGCAAAGGGAAAACCTGAACCTCACTTGTTCGATGAAAAAACGTCGATTGCAGTAGGGTTTGCAGAAGCCTTTTTGAAGCAAAAAAGGGATATTTCAGATGCCCAATTCAATATAGTGAAAGAGTATCTTTCAGAAGCGGAAATCAGTGAGCTTATTGCGTTTATCACCTTTACTACCGCCTCTCAATATTTTGGCGCAATAATGAAATTAGAGCCTAAGACAACTTAATAAATTCAGAGGGACGGTTCGGCCGTTTAATGAATGGCAAGAAGATTGGAGATAAATAGAAATAAAGATAGAGAAACATACCGCAAAAGGGGATTTTTATTATAAGCAATTAAGGTATTACCAAGCTCTAAGTAATAGATTGGTAAAAATTTGTTTACAGTTATGTCTGGCAGCCGATAACAAGAAGAGGTGGTGAAAAAAATGGATATTGCTGCATTATCAATAGGAATGAAGCAAGCAAGCTTATCGCAAAATGTCGGCATAGCTTTAACAAAAAAGGCAATGGATACCGCTGAACAGAATAATGATCAATTACTAAAAATGCTAGAAGCCCCCCATCCCACACTAGGGAAATCAATTGATCTTTCGGTTTGATATTGGTATCCACGCCAAGCAGGTGAGGGCAAGGAAAAGGAACCATTTTCATGGTTCTTTTTTCTTTGTAGGTCAATTGTATCTTTATTATATATATCTATCTTTTTTCTTTTTTGGAAAAATTTATGAAAATTACTTAAATAAAAAAATGGATAATTGATAAAAAAGGGTTCCACGTCTTGGTTTAAGTAAATTTATAAAAACAAGGAACAATAGTATAACGCAAGAAGCTTTTAGTGAGTTAATCCAACTCTCTGAAGCTTCTTTTTTCTGAAACAAACTATTTTATTGGTGGGGTGTTATAGATTTAAAATTGCTTTCAAAGGATTTATTTTAGCGATTATTTTTTTGTTAGCGATTCCACAAAACATATTGACACTGCAAATAAGGGGTGATATTATGTATCGGAATTAATCACATATATGATTTTACATCACATATGTGATGTAAAAGAAGGAGAGGATTGGATGTCAGTTAAATCTGCCGAAAGGGTTCTGCGAATTTTTGAACTACTTGCCCATTATCCGGATGGGTTATCAATTAAAGAAATTAGTGAGAAACTTTCATTCCCGCAAAGTAGTACATCTAATCTCGTGGCAACGCTTTTGGAACAGAATTATCTAAGTATAGATGTATTGAAGCGATTTAAATTAGGAGCAAAATTAGTTCACATTGGTACGCTTGCTATGGAAAATATGGATATATCTATCCAAGCTAAGCCATATTTGCAAAAATTAATGGAAAATGTTCAAGAGACTGTATTTATGGCAACGCTTGCTGAAAATGAATTAGTTTATGTCCAAAAAATAAACAGCAATCGCTCCATCCGTACAACTGCCCAAACTGGCTATCGTAAACCATTGTATAGCACGGGGTTGGGGAAGACCTTTTTAGCTAATATGTCAGAAGAAGAGAGAAAGCGGATTTTAGACCAGATTGAACTTGTTCCGATTACAGAGAAAACGGTGACAGACAGAGCGGAATTAGAAAAAGAGCTTTATCAGTATTCGATGATTGGATATACGATTGATGATGAAGAAGGAGAAGATGGATTGTATTGTGTAGCGGCACCTGTATTTGGACCAGGACGCAAGCTGGAAGCAGCAATAAGTGTAGCAGGCCCAAGGGAAAGAATGCTTAAACAAAAAGAAGAAGTAGTAGAAAGAGTTCTTTGGACAGCGAAGAAAATATCGGAAAGCATGGGGTATATTTTATCCCACACTTAACGGACAGTAAGACTCAACCTTAAGGTTATGAGACTTCGGGGGGGATTTGTTGCAATCGACTATTCATAAAGTTCCGAATGTTCAATTAACTTTCAGTGGGATGTAGCCCCAAACTGATGGAAGTTTCACTTTATAAGAAACGAGGCGAAGAGATGGATGTTATTAGCATCGGTGAGACGATGGTTTTATTTACACCTAACACACTCGGTAAAATCCGTTATGCAAATCAGTATACTTCAAGGATTGCCGGTGCTGAGACCAATACCTTGATTGGTTTAGCAAAACTAGGCCATCAGGCTGGCTGGATTAGCCGGCTTGGCCGAGATGAATTTGGCGAGATGATTTTAAATACAGTTCGAGGAGAAGGAGTAGACGTTAGCAAGGTAGTTATCGATGAAAAAGCACCAACAGGAATTCTCTTTAAAGAAATCTTGAATCAGGATGCTGTCAATATTTATTACTATCGCAAAGACTCAGCTGCAAGCAGGTTAGCGCCAGCTGATTTAGATAGAAACTATATAGCAAATGCGAAATACTTGTATCTTTCTGGAATTACTCCTGCCCTTAGTCTATCTTGCAGAAAAGCTGTGTTTGAGTCAATTAATATTGCAAAAGACAACGGGTTAAAAATAGTCTTTGATCCCAATATACGCAAAAAACTTTGGGATGATGAGGAAGCAAGAGAAGTCATTCTGGAGATAGGGGCGAAATCTGATATTGTCTTACCAGGTATAAGTGAATGCGAATTTTTATTTGGCACGAGGGAATATGAGAAAGCCATTCGATCCTTTCACGAGATGGGTGTGGAAACAGTAATTATTAAACTTGGAGAGAAGGGTGCCTATTACTCTACTACTGATAGCAAAGGATATATTGATAGTTATCCAGTAAAAACAGTAATTGATCCAGTAGGTGCAGGAGATGGATTTGCTGCAGGCGTCCTGTCTGGGTTGCTTGATAAATTAACTATCAGTGAAGCAGTAAAAAGAGGCTGTGCCATCGGGGCCATGGTTTGTTCTACTAATGGAGATATAGAGGGACTTCCTAGCAAAAGGGAATTAAATCAATTTTTTCAATCCGACTTAGTCGATGAAGTGAATAGATAATAGAAGGGAAGCGGTAATAAGATGAGTACACTTCAGAAAATTTTCGATCATAAATTAATTGCCATCATACGAGGGGCCGACCCTGAGGATACATTGAAAATTGTTAAGTCCTTATATGAAGGAGGAATAAGAGTAGTCGAAATTACGATGAATTCGCCGAAAGCGCTAACAGCCATTGAAAGGGCAGCCGACGAATTTGGAGACAGAATGGCGGTAGGCGCTGGTACGGTGTTAGATGCAGAGTCTGCGCGAAGTGCTCTGTTAGCTGGTGCTCAATTTATTTTATCCCCGACTTATAAAGAGGAAACCATCCGGATGACCAAAAGATATGGTGCAGTTAGCATTCCTGCTGCTTTCACTCCAACTGAAATTTTGGAAGCTTACGAGTCTGGAGGGGATATTATAAAAGTATTTCCAGCCACTGCTGTAGGTCCGAAGTTTATCAAGGATATTCATGGGCCATTGCCGCAAATACCATTGTTACCAACTGGCGGAGTGGATTTAACAAATGTGAAGGAATACTTAGAAGCCGGGGCTGCAGGATTGGGTATTGGTAGTTCGTTAGTAGACACAAGAAAGGAAATAACGGAACAATACTTACAAGAATTAACTGAAAAATCAAATAAATTTACGTTGTTAGCACAAAATTATTCATTATAAGGAGTGTTTTTTCTATGAAAATAACAGGCTATGAATTATTCACCGTACAACCACGTTGGTTATTCTTGAAAATCGAAACAGATGAAGGAATTGTTGGATGGGGAGAACCAGTAATTGAAGGGAAAGCGGCTACAGTCAAAGGGGCTGTAGAAGAATTAATGACGCATCTAATTGGGAAAGATCCATTAAGAATTGAAGATCACTGGAATGTCATGTATAGAGGAGGCTTTTATAGAGGCGGTCCGATTCTTATGAGTGCTATCGCTGGAATTGATCAAGCACTTTGGGATATAAAAGGAAAATACTATGATGCCCCAGTCTATCAATTATTAGGCGGAGCATGCCGTGATTCTATCAAGGTTTATTCATGGATTGGCGGAGATCGCCCGAGTGATACAGCAAGAGCGGCAAAAGAGTGTGTCGATAAAGGATTCCAAGCGATAAAGATGAATGCATCGGAAGAAATGCAATACATAGATTCCTATGAAAAGGTGAATAAAGTACTGGAAAACGTGGCAGCTATTCGTGCAGCTGTTGGCAAAAATATCGGGATTGGAATTGACTTTCATGGGCGTGTGCATAAACCAATGGCAAAAGTGCTAGCTAAAGCATTAGAAGAATTTAATCCAATGTTTATTGAAGAACCAGTATTACCAGAAAATAATGAAGCATTAAGAGAAATTGCGTTATTAACGGCTATCCCTATCGCAACAGGTGAACGTATGTTTTCGAGATGGGATTTCAAATCCTTATTAAGGGATGGATATGTTGATATTATCCAGCCAGATTTATCCCATGCGGGTGGAATCACGGAATGCAAAAAAATTATCAGTATGGCTGAAGCTTATGATGTAGCAGCTGCACCACACTGTCCATTAGGACCGATTGCATTAGCAGCTTGTTTACAAGTAGATGCAACAGCACATAATGCCGTCATTCAAGAACAGAGTCTAGGTATTCATTATAACCAAGGCAGTGATTTACTTGATTATTTAAAGGATCCAACAGTCTTTTCCTATGAAGATGGTTATGTGAAAATTCCGCAAGGACCTGGACTTGGAATTGAGGTTGATGAGGATGTTGTTCGTGAAATGGCGAAAACAGGTCATCAATGGCAAAATCCAGTATGGCGTCATCGTGATGGAAGCGTGGCAGAGTGGTAAGGATGCTGGTTGTACGGCAGGGAGAAACTCCCTGCCGTAGAAAGAAAAGGATCGATAGTGAAAAGGACGATAGGAGGACTAAGATATGAAGAACAAAGCAACAAAGGTTCGCTATAGTGTTGTGTTTATGTTATTTATAACGGTTATTATTAACTATATGGATCGAAGTAACATTTCGATTGCAGCTCCCTTTATTACAGAAGAGCTAGGATTAAGTTCCGTGACAATGGGTCTTATTTTTTCAGCTTTTGGTTGGACGTATTGCTTGCTTCAAATTCCAGGTGGCTGGGTGTTGGATAAACTGGGGAACCGTAATACTCATGCAATTGGGATTGCAGGATTCTCCCTCATGACTTTACTTCAAGGTTTTGCAAACGGTTTCCTAGGATTATTTATATTACGAGTAGGTTTAGGCGTTTTTGAAGCACCAGCCTTCCCAACTAATAGTAAGGTTGCAGCTAGCTGGTTTCCGGAAAATGAACGTGCAAGAGCCATTTCCATTTACACTTCAGGTCAATTTATTGGACTAGCATTCCTAACACCAACCCTTATTTTTTTCCAGCAAACGTTTGGATGGAGAGGCCTGTTTATTGTTACTGGTATTATTGGACTTGTGTGGGCCGTTCTTTGGTTCATTCTTTATCGCGATCCAAGCAAAAGTAAAAAAGTGAACAAGGCCGAACTTGATTACATTCAAGCTGGAGACGGCTTTGTTGATGCAGCTGCTGATAAAGCGGACAAACCGAAAATCGGAAAGAAAGATTTCGCAACCGTCTTAACAAGCAGAAAGCTTTGGGGAATTTATATTGGTCAATTTGCAGTTAGCTCTACCCTATGGTTTTTCTTAACTTGGTTCCCTACCTATTTAGTCGAGTATCGTGGCTTATCCTTTATTAAGACTGGATTTTTAGCATCCTTGCCCTTTATTGCCGCATTCATCGGGGTCCTTTCCGCAGGTTTCCTTTCCGACTTCCTTGTGAAAAAAGGAGTGTCTAGTAATAAAGCGAGAAAAACACCAATAATCGCAGGTTTAATCTTATCTACCTCCATTATCGGAGCCAATTACGTGGATAGTCCAACCTTAATTGTATTGTTCATGTCTATTGCCTTTTTTGGTAACGGTTTCGCCTCGATCACATGGGTATTCGTTTCTCTATTAGCACCAAAACGACTAATCGGCATTGCCGGCGGCGTCTTTAATTTTATTGGGGGAACAGCCTCCATTATTATTCCAATAGTCATTGGCTTCTTAGTAAAAGGAGGTAGCTTTGCGCCAGCCCTTACATTCATTGCCTGCATCGCATTAGTAGGCGCCTTATCTTATATATTCTTAGTAGGAAAAGTCGAACGCGTACCTGAACGAACAGACAATGACAAAATAATTAACATCTCTTAAGGAGCAGGGGGATAGTTCCCCTGCTTCCTTTTTTAATTCTTCTATTATTGCTTATTGCTATTTTTTCCTAGTCCTCTATCCTCGCAACTTTACCTTTTGCGCCAACTGATGATAAATTTCTAAAACAGAAGGAAGATATCGAATGAAAAGCATCTCCTTCATCTATAAATTATCCCAATATTCAAATTTGTTCAAAGTATACAAAATATTATGAAAATATCCACAAAACTGCTAATGTTTATTTGCAAAGTAACCACTAATATAAATATTATGTTTATGTTAGTAAATATAACATCAGCTGTGATGGCGTGGCATAAAAAGTTAATTTTTGGATAAGTGTAAGGGGAAATTGTAGTTTTCTTAAAGGGGATGGGAAAAAATGTTACATAGAAGATATAGCGGTCATGCATTTGAAAAAAGGTTTTTACCTAGATTGACATCCAAAGAAATCAAGGAATTAGATAAGGAAAATGCACTTGTTATTTTGCCGATCGGTGCAGTAGAACAGCATGGACCACATTTGCCTGTTTATACAGATACATTAATAGGCGAAGGACTATTAGTGGAAGCATTAAATTTAATCCCAGATGAGGATGTTTGGGTTTTACCTTCCTTACCATATGGAAAGAGTACAGAGCATTTAGGGATGTCAGGAACGATAACATTATCGGCAGATACTTTACAGGCTGTCATTCGTGATATTGCGAAAAGTATACGAGAAAGCGGATTTAAAAAATTACTTCTGTTCAATACGCATGGAGGGAATCATGATCTTCTAAATATGATGGCAAGAGAAGTACGGATTGAAACAGGGATGAATGTCTTTCGACTAAACCCTGATTATTCGGTCATACATTCCCTTATTTCTGATAAGGAACAAAAGTATGGGATTCATGGAGGCGAGGTCGAGACGTCCATGGTGTTAGCGTTAAAAGAAGCATGGGTGGACATGGAACTTAGTCCAACAGAGTTTGTCCACTTACCTGAAGATACACAGCATTTATATTTGAAAGGAAACAGTTACTTTGCGTGGGTGATGAAGGATATATCGGAAACAGGAATTGCGGGAGATGCTGCTAGTGCGACCATTGAAAAAGGGGAACAGATTCTTCAATTAGTTAGTGAAAGCTTTGCCGGTGCTATTAAGGAAATGATTCGTTTCGATCTTCGTACAGTCAAAAGCACAATATAATTCGAAAACTCAGGAGGAGGTTCTGTATGCAAAATACCAATGTGATGGAAGGAAAAAAACTGCATCCTTTAAATGAAACGATTGTTCATCTCCAAAATGTTAATAAGGTTTATCCAAATGGGAAAACAGCCGTTCAAAATGTCAGTCTCGATATTGAACAAGGAGAGTTTGTATCCTTTGTAGGTCCATCGGGCTGTGGAAAATCAACGATCTTTAAAATGATTTCAGGATTGATTGAGCATACAGATGGAGAACTGACGATTCTAGGGAAGAGCCCTCATCAAGCTCAAAAGCAGAGCACAGATGTATCCTTCGTTTTTCAAGATGCTACTTTATTGCCTTGGAGAAATGTAATGGATAATATTTTACTTCCACTCGAATTCCAACAGATTCCAAAAAAGCGAAAAGAGGAAATGGCAGAAAAAGTATTGGAATTAGTAGGATTAAAGGATTTCCGCAAAGCTTTGCCAAGGGAATTATCTGGCGGCATGAAAATGAGGGTATCAATTGCCAGGGCGCTTGTGGCGAAACCGAAATTACTATTAATGGATGAACCCTTTGGCGCTTTAGATGAAATTACGAGACAAAACTTGCAAACAGAGTTGTTAAAAATATGGGGAAAGGAAAAAATGACCGTTCTATTCATTACCCATAATGTATTTGAGGCTGTGTATTTATCAACGAAAATTGCCGTAATGACCCCTAGTCCAGGAAAAATTGAAAATACAGTCGAAGTGGACTTACCCTTTCCGAGAAATGCTGAATTAAGAACTTCCCATCATTTTAGTGATATAGCAGCAAAGGTTTCTCATTATTTACAATTTTAATAGGTGGTGATTTTTATGTGGTTAGATAAATTAATAGAGTTAGTGGGAGAAGAGAAGGTCATTGTAAGTGATAACTTAAGAGAACGATTGTCTAAGGATTATTACTGGTATTCGCCCGTACTATTCGAAGAATTAAAGGATAAAGTAGCTGATTGTGTAGTAAAACCGACATCGATAGAAGAGATACGAGGGTTGGTAACTTTTGCAGTCGAAAATAAAGTACCTGTAACGATTAGAGGAGCTGGAACAGGTAACTATGGGCAGGCCATTCCCTTAAAAGGCGGGATTGTGCTCGATTTAACGAAAATGGATAAATTACTAGAATTAAAAGACGATACTGTCAAAGTACAGGCGGGAATGCGTCTTGGCGCATTAGAAAAAAACTTACGAAAACAAGGAAAAGAACTAAGGATTTATCCAAGCACTTTTATGACTGCGACAGTAGGCGGTTTCTTATGCGGAGGTTCAGGTGGAATTGGTTCCATTCGGTGGGGCAATTTATGGGATGGCAATATTCTAAGTGTGACGGTGATGACTTTTGAAGGCGAGCCGAGAGTCTTTGAGGTAGTAGGAGAGGAAATAGAGGACTATATACATAATTACGGGACAACCGGGATTGTGTTAGAAGCTATTTTACCAGTGGAGGAGAAGCAAGAGTGGACCCAGCACATCATTTCCTTCCCGACCTTTAAAGAGGCGGTGAAATTTGGGGATGAGTTAGCCCATAAGGAAGAGATAATAAAACGTCTCGTATCTGTGTGTGAATGGCCGATTCCTTCTCACTTTCATTCGCTAAAAGATGTTCTTCATGAGGGGAAATCTATTACGATGCTAGAAATAGAGGAGTCCTGTTTGGATGCGTTACAAAGCTTAGTAGATAAATATAAAGGAAGCACGGATTTAATGATACCTGCTAACAACTATCATAAAGGTTTAAAGGTATCTGATTTTACATGGAATCATGCAACACTTTGGGCTCATAAGCATGGTGAGAATATGACATACCTTCAAGCCAGATTTAAAGTGGATCGTATTTTTGAACAGATGGATACATTGAGGGCGGAATTTGGAGAGGAGATTCAATTTCACTTTGAGTATATCAAGATAAAAGGAAAAATTACTCCTGCCTCCTTACCAGTCATACTCTATCAGTCAAAAGAAAGATTATATGAAATTATTGATTTCTGCCGAACGATAGAAGTGGAAATTAATGATCCACATACGTACTTACTTGGATTTGGCGGTTATAATCTGAAAATGGAAAAGATCTTAATGAAGAAACGAGAAAATGATCCTTTCGATTTACTAAATCCAGGTAAGATTCCGGTGAAACAAGAATCAGAGATTATTTAAAAGGAGGGATATTATGGAACAAGCATCACAAAAGGTTACCGAAGTGCAGATAATAGGAATAAAAACGGATAAAAAATGGACGAAAGCGTTTAGCGTTTGGATTCCCCCTTTGATTGTATTTGTATTGTTTATGCTCCTTTGGCAATACGGTACCGTGCTATTTCAAATACCACCCTATCTATTGCCGAAACCAACAGATATTCTTCAAGCTTCACTAGAGAACTGGGAGAACTTGCGAAATGCAGTGACTAAAACGATTACTGCTTCTATCATTGGATTTATTTTTAGTGTGATTGGGGGAGTCATTGCAGCAATATTAATGGCTAGTTCGAAAATGCTGGAAAGAAGCTTGTACCCTTACGCCATTCTTCTCCAGACGATTCCGATTGTCGCGATTGCCCCGATTATTGTTATCTGGTTCGGATCTGGAACAAATGCGATTGTCATTATTGCCTTTACGATTGGATTTTTTCCAATGCTGTCTAATACCTTAGTGGGTTTAAATGCAACAGATCGAGGAATGATTAATCTACTAACCTTGTACCAAGCGTCTAAATGGAAAATTATGTGGAAGGTCCGCATTCCTTTTGCCCTCCCTTATATTATGGCTGGGCTGAAAATCTCCTGTACCCTTGCTGTGGTTGGTGCAATTGTCGGAGAGTATATTGCGGGTATTGGCGGTGGAGACGGTGGGTTAGGCTATGCGATTACCGTTGCCTCTAGTCGCATGGAAACAGCCTACTTATTTGCCTGTGGAATTTCTGCGAGTATTTTAGGGATTGCCTTTTTCCTGTTGGTCAATCTATTGTCAAAATGGGTTTTAGGATCCTGGCATGAATCAGAAATGAAACGAGACAATTAATAGGTATGTGATTTTTTACTAGATAATCGTAAAGGGGGAAATTAGTGAATGAGGAAAATAAAATCATCCAAAAAAATTGGTGTGTTCATCACTGCCATGTCTATGTTGCTGCTTACGGCCTGTGGAGATGCGAAGGAATCAGGCGGAAGCTCTAAGGATGGAGAATTAATGAAAGCTAAATTAGTTACAAATTGGTTTGCTCAGCCGGAGCATGGTGGGAACTATGCCGCCTTAAAACAGGATTTCTATAAAGAAGAAGGACTTGATATGACGATTGAGCCAGGCGGTCCGCAAATTTCGTCTACACAAATAGTCGCTTCTGGCAAAGCCCAATTTGGTTATACGCAAGCAGAGGATGTTCTAATCGCCAGAGATAAAGGAATACCTTTAGTAGCAATTGGCGCAATTTTTCAAAAAAGTCCTCAAGTATTAATAGGGCATGAAGGTGCATTAAAGGATTTCAAAGATTTAGATGGTAAAACAGTATACACAGCACCAGGCAGTGGCTATTGGGAGTATATTAAGAAGGCGAATGACTTAGAAGTGAAGGATATGGCTTATACCGGATCATTGGCAACATTTATTGATGACCCTAATGCCGTCACACAAGGGTATGTTACTTCGGAGCCTTATGTTTTAGAGCAGGATGGAGTAAAAACAGACTACTTATTCATTCATGACTCTGGGTTTGAAACATATGCCAATGTTATTTTCACGACAGAAGATGTAATTAAAGATAATCCTGAATTGGTTCAATCCTTTATGAAGGCGACGACAAAAGGCTGGGAATATTACCGCGACCATTCAGACGAGATTAATCCCTTCTTAAAGGAGAAAAATCCTGATTTATCCATGGAATTAATGGATTATGGAGCGAAAGCGGAAGAAGAATTGATTTTTGGCGGGGATGCAAAAGAGCGTGGATTTGGTTATATGTCTGATGAGCGCTGGACAATGCTCCAAGATGAGCTGCTGGATCTGGGCATTATTAAAAAGAAAGAAGATGTTTCAAAAATATTTACGAATAAATATTTAGGTGAATAAGATGAAGGATATTCAATTGATCAATGTTTCTTTGCCATTGCTGAATATAGAAAAGCTTTATACCATTGTGATTCAAAACGGCATGTATACAAAAGTAGAACCACAAACCCAAAAGCGGAATGGGAATTTTTCCGTATTTAAAGACATTTGGAGCAGTAAGGAAGATCATCAACCAATAATAGATATGGGGGGGAGAATTCTTCTTCCCTCTTTTATTGATATCCATACCCATCTTGATAAAGCATTCTCTTTAGAAACGGTGCCGAATAAGTCGGGCACGCTAATCGAGGCAATTAGAAATTATAGCGGAAAAGCGGCGTCTTTTTCCAAAGAAGAAATAAAACAGCGAGTGATGAAAGGCGCGCTTCAAGCACTTTTGCATGGCACCACACATATACGTACACATGTTAACTTTGAATGGAATATATCGAATGAGTTGGCATTAAGCCATCTGCAAGCAGTACTGGAAGCAAGAGATTTATTAAAGTCGTATGTGTCTATACAAGTTGTTCCGATGTTCTCAGACCTATCGGTGAAGTCGGAAAGAGAACGAGATGTATTGAAAGAAGCGATTTCCTATGGGATAGATGGCATTGGCGGAGCACCACATTTGTCACCGAACGCAACAAAAGATATCGATCAGCTGTTTGAACTAGCCGCTAAATATGATAAGTTCGTTGATCTGCATGTGGATGAACAGGATAATCCGGAAGTTTGTACAATTGAAAGAATTATTGATAATACGAAGAAATGGGATTTTCAAGGAAGAGTAACGACGGGGCATTTATGCTCTCTGTCTGCTATGACAGAGGAAAAGTCCGATCGCATTATAGAAGAAATGGCTCTTCAACATATCTACGCTGTCACTTTGCCTGGTGCCAATATGTATTTGCAAGGCAGAGGAGATAAGGGAATCGTTCGAAGAGGAATAACGAGAGTGCGTGAAATGCTACAGAAAAAGGTCGGATTAGCGACAGCCTCCGATAATGTGAGTGATCCCTTTCATCCTTTTGGTCGATTTGATTTATTGCAAATAGGATTGCTCACTGCCTATACAGCACATTTGGCGAGTGAAGAGGAGTTGATAGCTGTTTTAAATATGATAACTCAAACTCCGGCTGCTATTTTTGGGAAAAAGGCCCATGGAATGAAAGAAGGAGGGATAGCTGAGTTTGTGTTATTCGATGCTACAAATATATATGATCTTTTTGCGAATCTATCTCCCGCGCGGTATGTATACAAAAATGGTGATTGGATTAGTAGCTCCCAATTCGAGCATCGATTCGGCGAAGGCGGTTTAAGTAGATTAGTAGAGCTGGGATAAACAGATGAATGGAGTGAGAAGATGATGCTTGATTTAGTTTTAAAAAATGCTCAGCTTCCTTTTAAGGAAAATCCTACTAATATAGGTATAAAGGATGGAAAAATCCACTCCATTTCATCAAGCAATTTAATGGGGAAAGAGGAAATGGATTTAGAAGGAAATGTGTTACTGCCTCCTTTTGTGGAGATGCACACGCATTTAGATACGGTGCTGACAGCAGGGGAACCTCGGTTTAATCAATCTGGTACATTGGGAGAAGCAATTGATATTTGGTCTGTCAGAAAGCAGTTGCTGACTAAAGAAGATGTGAAAAATAGAGCATTCAAAGCTCTTAAAATGTTGATGGAATATGGCGTGCTATATGTGAGAGCAGCAGTGGATATTTCCGATTCTGACTTAACAGCTTTGCATGCCATCATGGAATTAAGAGAAGAGCTGAAGTCATTCCTTTCTCTTCAAATAATCGCTTTCCCGCAAAATGGAATTATTTCTTGTCCGGAAAATCAAGAGCGGTTAGAAAAAGCAATATTACTAGGAGCTGATGCAGTTAGTGCAGTTCCGCATTTGGAAAATACGAGAGAGGAAGGAATTCAATCATTGGAATTCACTTTTTCTCTAGCCAAAAAATATGAAAAAGAAATTCATATTTTTTGTGATGAAGTCGATGATGAACATTCTCGTTTCCTTGAAGTTGTCGCAAGCCTGACAATGCAGGGGAAAATGGAGGGAAAGGTAACCGCTAGCCACGCTAATGCCTTGCTTTATTATTCAGATACCTATGCCAACAAAGTCATGTCATTAGTGAAAAAGGCTCAAGTTACAATTGTCTGCTGCCCATTAGTTAACACTACGATGCAAGGGAGAACAGATGCTCATCCAAAGGGGAGAGGTATTACACGTTTGAAAGAGTTAGCGAAATATGGCGTAAATGTATGCATTGCCCATGATGATATCCAAACTCCCTTTTACCCATTCGGAAATGGCAATATCCTTCAAGCAGCTCACATGGCTCTTCATTTAGCACATATGACTGGAAGAGAGGAGCTGAAGCAAATAGTGAACATGATTACGATTAATGGAGCACGAGCTTACTCTATAAAGGATAAGTATGGGATTGAAGTAGGAAAAGAAGCGAATTTTGCCTGCTTTTCAGTAAAAGATGTATATGAGATTTTCTTTAAGCAACCAAAATGCAGGTATTTATTTAGGAAAGGAGCGTTAGTGGTAGAGACGGTGCCGGAGAGAACTAGCTGGAAATGAAAAGATTAGGAGAGGAAGCTTGAGCTAGAAATGGAGGGAAGGGGGATAAGAATGGCTAAATATGTAATGGTTGATAAGGATACATGTATTGCGTGCGGAGCATGTGGAGCAGCGGCCCCAGAGATTTTTGATTACGATGAGGAAGGATTATCAGAGGTGATGATAGATCATAATACAGGAACAGTAGCGTTAGCAGATGAATTATATGATGATTTATTAGATGCACTTGATGGGTGTCCGACTGGGTCTATTTTGGTAGAGAATTGTCCGTTTGGTGAGGAGAGTTGATGTTTGTTAATGTGTTTATATTTTTTGAGTGTAGAGCTTCTGTTATGAGAAACTGAATTAAGGCATCCCTGTCTAAATTTAGATGGGGATTAAATTTTGTTTGTAAAGCCCAGTTATTAGTGAATAGGGTTGTTTTAAATTTATTAATAAGGTATAAATATAGATAACTACATAGAATTTCTAAGTATAGAAAAGAAGAGGACTGATACAATGACAAAAACAAAATGGCTCTTAGCTTTACTAGCTGCAATGGATATAACACTACTCATCATGCACTATACAGGCTATTATTTTATCTTTCTGCTGCCAACTGGGTATATCCTCCCATTCTGTCTTAACATTCTGATTTTAGTTATAATGGGATTTCGTTCCACTCGTAGACGTTTCTTTTGGGGGATTATTATTTTAATGTTAAGTATTCCTATTTTACTTTTATACGCGCTAATGAATTCCCTTTTGGAAAACAATTATACGACCATTGATTCCCCTTATAACAGGCAGTCGTTAGTGATTGAACATCGGAACTTTACCCTTGGTGAAACCACTTATTATTATGAATTCTACAAAACAAAATTCGGACTAATTGGCAAGCATCTGGAGGGTCAATCCATTAAAGTAATGGTTCGTTCTTCTGACATGGGAGATGAGGGAGATGAAAGTGCCATTGGGTGGAAAAACGCCCAATGGATTACAAAAGATATGGTTCGTTTTCCAACTTTAGAGGGAGAAAAGGATGTTTATTTAAATCCCACTTCTATCCGTAATAATCCTCTCCAAAATAAGAAGGAAGAAAACCAATCCTTTTCGTCAGAAATGAAGGAAAAGATTGAAACCTTTATGAAAATGGCTGAGAAGAAAGAGGATGGACAAGCGATAGAGATTAATGGTAATCGCTTAGAGGTTCGTTATGATAAATCAGCGAATGAAAGCTGGATAGAAGTTGAAAACGACAAGGAGTCAGGAGCGATCCCAAGACAGCAGTGTTCTCGGATAGTGAGGAATGAAGAGAACGGCTATTATATGCTGGAGGAATGTACACATAGTTGGGAATATCGGTTGTATCCATTGGAGAATGGGGAAGAGCGTATATACAGATAAATATTTGTTTTCGGATCATGCTGATTAACGAGTACGATTTTGCACAAAAGCTGTTGATTATAATCGGTCTTTCCAGATAAATCGTTAAGAGGTAGAATCAAGCTAAGCAATTGCCCTTTATCTTTTTGCACATTTCTTAAGTGCGAGGAGGAATATGACATGTCATTAGATAAACGCAGTACTGCGATATTAATGCAACTCATCCATGCAGACTCGTATATGTCTGTGGAAGAATTAACAGAGAAATTAAATGTTTCCCGCCGAACCATCTATTATGATATAGAGAAAATAAATGACTGGCTCGAAAGCCTTGGAATCGACAAGGTGAAAAAAGTGCGGAGTGCGGGATTTATACTTGCAGATCAAGTGAAAAAGCTTATTCCAATCAATATAAAGAGAGTACAAGCCTGGCATTATGAATATTCACAAGATGAACGCAAGGCATGGATTGCTATTTATATCTTAATGGGTGGAAAACGATATTTTTTGGAAGACCTAATGGAAAAAACTAGAGTTAGTAGAACGACTACTATTGAAGATATTAAATCTTTAAAAGCTGACATTCGCTCTTTTCATCTTCATTTGGATTTTGAGCGGAAGCAAGGATACACCATATCAGGGGATGAAACGGAAGTTCGGAGAGCAATTGGCTATTATTTATCGATTGCCATCCCCGTCCAAAACCACCATTCATTAGTAGCTGCTCTACAAATTCAACTTAGCGATGCCAAAAACAGTGAGCAACTTTTAACATTGCTAAAACAGGTTTATCATTTACTGTTCCAAAGCGAAAAAGAATTAAATATTAAGTTTACCGATAATATGCTTTACAGCTTAAGTTTGCGATTTATGTTATTTAGCATGAGAATAGCGCAAGAACAATATATAAAAATGGATGAAGTGGAAAAGGAAGTATTACGGAACACGAAAGCATTTTTGGTTGCAAAACAAATTTGCAGGGAACTCCAACGTATATTCCAAACAACCTTTCCTGAAGATGAGCAGATTTACTTAACCACTTACTTATTAGGGGCACGAGTTAATTATTCGGAAGAAGATTTAAATGATAATATCCTTTCAGAAGAATTAATGAAGGTTGCCAAAATAATGACGAATCAATTTCAAATCCTTGCCTGTACCTTATTCGATGATCAGGAAACACTGGTGAAAAATCTTGTTCTTCATTTAAAACCTGCTTTTTATCGAGTCAAATATGGACTTGATGTCGAAAAAAATATTGTTGACTCTGTTAAATCCCAATTTGAAGAGGTGTACTTCCTCACACAAAAAGTAATTGAGCCCTTCGAAAAGTTAATTGGGAAGCAGCTACCAGAAAATGAAATCGCTTATATTTCTTTTCACTTTGGAGGCTGCTTACGGAGAGCTGGGACAACATTAATTTCTAGAAAGAAAGCATTAGTCGTGTGTGCAAATGGGATTGGCACCTCTCAAATATTAAAACAGCAATTAGAAGGGTTATTCTCAACAATCGATATTACTGATTCTGTTTCCGTTAGAGATTATGAGGAGAAGAACTATCATGTTGATCTTATCTTTTCCACAACAGCGATTCAGAAAAAGGACACTCCAGTTTTTATCGTCAGTTCTATTCTATCGGATGCCGAAAAGGAAAGCTTATTAAAAAAGGTAAACGCTATCTTTAATAGCACGCAAAAGCAGCATCTTGCGACAAATAGAATTATCGATGTGGTGGAGCGATATGCAACGATACATCAAAAAGACGAGTTAATGAAGGAATTAAGACAATATTTAAATAGTCCAGAAATGACGATAACCGAAGCCTATAAACCAAACTTACTTGATGTTTTAAAAGAAGAGCATATCCAGACAACTTTAAATGTTCCAAATTGGAAATCAGCTATTAAATTAGCGGCTCGCTCCCTGATAGAAGGCGAATATATTACGGAAGCATACCGAGATGCGATGATTTCAAAAATTGAAGAGTATGGACCTTATATTGTTATTTCACCAAAGGTAGCGATTCCTCATGCTAAACCAGAAGATGGCGTCAAAAAACTAGGCATCAGTTTATTGAAACTGGAAGAAGCTGTTTCTTTTTCAAATGATGAAAAGCATGATGTTTCCTTAATCATTACATTGGCTCCTTTGGATCAAGAATCACATCTCAGGGCTTTATCCCAATTAACAGGATTATTTTCCAAAAAAGACACAGTGAACAGATTAATCAAACTTCAAACAGCACAGGATATCTATCAATATATGAAACAATCCTTAATTGATCAGCAATTGGTTAACTAACATGGAGGTGTGATACATGAAATTTTTGGAGAAATCTCTAATTGCTTTAGATGTAGAAGCTGGATCACCGGAAGAGGCTATTATTAGCACGGGGAAGCTTCTAATGAATAGTAAACTTGTTGAAGAAACTTATATACATGCTATGGTGCGTTCATTTCAAACAAATGGTCCTTATTTTGTTCTTGCGCCAAATATAGCGCTACCTCACGCAAGACCAGAAGATGGTGTGAAAGAGGCATGTGTATCATTTGTCAGACTAAAGACACCAGTTAAATTTGGTCATTCTTTTAACGATCCAGTGAGGTTAGTATTCGCTTTAGGTGCTTCCTCTAGTACTGAGCATGTTACCGTGCTGCAAAAATTAACGGCACTTCTATCAGATCAAGAAAATGTAGAAAAACTGCTGAATGCACAAAGCTATGAAGAGATTAAACCATTAATAGGAGGACAAATCTAATGAAAATTTTATGCGTATGTGGATTAGGACAAGGAACAAGCTTGATTTTACGAATAAATGTAGAAAATGTGCTGCGCCAAATGGGGATAGACGCAGATGTAGAGAATACAGACGTTTCCAGTGCTTCTGCCGAGCGTCCTGACTTTATCATTACAAGTAATGAACTATCCCAGTCATTAGCAGGACATTCCTCTAAAATCATTATCGTTAATAATTACTTTGATACAACTGAAATTAAAGCAGCTCTTGAAGCAAATATCGTTTAATAAATCCTAAATAATAGAGGAGGAACAAACAATGGAGGTCATTCAATGGCTAGCATCTAACTTCTTCGGAATCCCAGCAATTTTATTAGGCTTTATTGTGTTGCTTGGTTTGATCTTACAGAAAAAGAATACAAGCCAGATCATCAGTGGCACATTTAAAGCAATGATTGGTTTCTTAATCATTAATGCCGGTGCAGGTGTTATTACTGGTTCCCTTGGAGTATTTGAACCGATGTGGAGTGAAGTATTTGGGATTGAAGGAGCAGAATTTAGTTCCTTTATGGGGCAAGAAGCCTTCAATGCGAAATACGGCTCAGCAGTTACATTAGCGATGTTTATCGGATTTGTCATTAACGTGTTATTAGCAAGATTTACTCGCTTTAAATATATTTACTTAACAGGGCATATGATGTTCTGGACAACCATGATATTTGCTGGTGTCCTTATTGATACAACAACAAATATTCCATTCGCAGCTTTAGTTCTTATATTATCCGTATTTATGGGAATTTATTGGACCTTCCAGCCAGCTATTGTCCAGCCGTATATGCGGAAAATTACTGGACATGACCAAATAGCGCTGGGACACACTTCCGCGCTCGTTGCATTACTAGCATCTTGGTTTGGAAAGTGGTTTGGCAATAAAGAAAATGATGCGGAAAAAATCAAATTGCCAAAAGGTCTTGAATTTCTTAGAGACTCCAATGTTATTACTGCCCTGACAATGAGTATTCTCTTCGTAATAGGTGCTGTTATTCTGTCTCTAAAAGATACACCTGCTGCAGATGCTTTAGTTGCTCAAGCTGGCGATCAGAATTTTATCATGTATGCCATTATTCAATCCTTTACCTTTGCAGCTGGTATTGCTGTTGTCCTTTTCGGGGTGAAAATGTTTATTGGTGAGATTGTTCCTGCCTTCAACGGAATCGCTACGAAACTAGTTCCTGGTGCAAGACCTGCATTAGATGCACCTATCGTATTCACTTATGCTCCAAATGCCGTTATTCTTGGATTCCTTGGCGCATTTGCTGGCGGTATCATCTGGCTAATTATTTTAGGGCAAACAGTAGGATATGTGTTTGTGCCAACAATGATTGTACTATTCTTTCATGGAGCAACTGCTGGTGTTTTTGGGAATGCAACTGGCGGCGTCCGCGGCGCTCTAATGGGTGGCTTCATAACAGCAACCGTTGTCGCATGGGGACAATACTTAATGGTGAAAACGCTGATTGCTTCGACGATTCCAGACACCGCCATGTGGGCTGCGGATTCTGATATGTTCATCTTAGGACCATTATTCAGATTGATCGGGATGCTCTTTAATTAAATAACAATTATATAATCCGACATTGATTCATATGTCGGTTTTTCACTTAATCGATCAGGAGGTAAATGAAATGAGCTTTATTCGGACGTTAAGAGGAGATATTCAGCCTAAAGAGTTAGGGTTTACTTATTCACATGAACATATTGTTTGCCGTCCAGCTTATTGGGCTGAAAGAGATGCAGATGATTTACTGTTAGATGATAAAGAAAAATCGAAAAAGGATGTGGCTGATTTCAAACGCCACGGTGGCCAAGCAATTGTCGATGCTACAGCCGTTGATTATGGTCGCGATGTGCAGGCGGTAAAGGAAATTGCAGATGAGCTGGATCTCCACATTATCGGTACAGCTGGTTTCAACAAGAGCTTTCTTTGGGATGGAAAGATTAAAGAGGAGCTCAAACCGCTTATTGGAAATTACGATACTTATGCAGAATGGATTGATCAAACAAGTATAAATAAACTAACGGATTTTGTCATTAGAGAAGTAGAAGAAGGACTGGAAGGCACGCCCTTTAAAGCAGGACAAGTGAAATTCGGGACAGGCTATAACCGAATTACTCCCTTAGAAGAGAAGACTTTACGTGCAGTAGCAAGGGCACATCATGAAACAAAAGCTCCAATCCATTCCCATACTGAAGTTGGCACGATGGCATTAGAGCAAATCGAACTATTAAAATCAGAAAATGTCAATCTGGAATTCTTAAGTCTAGGACATATGGATCGTAATCCAGATCCATCTTATCATGAAAAAATAGCGAAAACAGGAGCGCTTTTAAGCTTTGACGGGATAGCGAAAATCAAATATGCACCAGAGTCGCTAAGAATTGAGTGCATTCTACATTTAGTAGAAAAGGGCTATGAAAATCAAATCCTCATTTCTGGTGATACAGCTCGTAAAAGCTATTATAAGCATTATGATTACGGCTTAGGTCTCGAATACATTATTGCCAAGTGGGTTCCTAGATTCATCGAGGAAGCAAATCAAAAAGGCTTTAATGGGGAGCAGCTGGTTCATAAATTCTTTGTAGAAAATCCAGCGAGATGCTTTACATTTAAAAAATAATGAGCGAGGTGTAAGCATGCAATTCCAATACGAAAACTCATTCGAAGTGAAAGAAAAAATAATCGATAAAAAGGTCGCTATCTTACCAATTGGAGCCGTAGAGGCTCACGGCCCGCATTTACCATTAGGTACAGATAATCTTTTAGCGGAACGGTTAAGTGCAAAGCTCGCCGAACAAGTTAATGGATTTGTTTTACCGACGTTACCTTATGGACAGGTTTGGAGTTTAAAGAACTTCCCTGGCAGCATCAATGTATCGAATGAATCTTTAATTAGTATGCTATTCGATATCGGAGAAAGTTTATACCGTCAGGGCTTCCAAATTTTCGCCATGGTTAATGGCCATCTAGGAAATGCTTTTGCTATGAAAGAAGCAGCACGAAAGCTTTATGAAATTTACCCAGAGTTAATCGTACTCTATCTATTTTATCCTGGTACAAGCAAAGTTATTGCGGAAGTTAGAGAAACGCCAGCAAGCCATGGCACATACTTTCATGCAGATGAAATAGAAACATCCTACATGTTATATCTAGCTCCAGAGTTTGTTGCGATGGAGAAAGCATTGAATGATATGCCAGCCATTCCAATGATTGCCGATGTGACACCAACGCCTTGGGAGGAATTTACCGAAACAGCCGTTTTAAGTGATGCAACCTTAGCCCGTTCAGATAAAGGGGAAAAAATAATCAAAGTTGCTCTTCAAAACATGGTACAAATTATTGAAAAAATGAAAGAGGGCCGCTAACATGTTAAAAGAAAAGCTTTTTGATTTTGTTTTATTCAATTTTCTAGCAAAGGACAAAGAAAATGTACAGGACATCATGGAAGCTGGGAAAGGTTTTGTTGTTCCAGGAATCGTAGCGTCCGATTTTTCCAATAGGCAAGAAGGAGCGAGTAAGGTTAAAGAACTGAAGGAAGTAGTTGACATTGTCTCAATCGGCCTTGGCGGTGGCGGGGATCCTATGTATGCAAAACGAGTTCTCGACATAGCTGCTATTTCTAATCCGGGACATATTAATCAGCCATTTGAAAGTGCGGTTTATGCAAAAGGATTTCTAGAAGGAAATGGAGCCTCTCCCCAGCTTGTTAATGCATTAGTAAAACCAAGTGGAACCGTTGGAACAGTGAAATTAGCTTCTGGTATGGAAGTAAAGGTAGAGGAATTCGTAGAAATTGCGCTTGCTTTAGGCGTGGAGTCCATTAAATTTATGCCTCTATCAGGGGAAGTTCATTTAGAGGAGCTTGTCTATTTAACAAAAGTTGCTGCACAAAAAGGAATTCGCGGCATTGAACCTGCAGGCGGTATAAGTGCGTTCAATATAAAGACAATCATTGATGCAGTCAAGAAAATAGAAATCGAATTTTTTATGCCGCATATATTTGGTTCCACAATTGATCAAGCAACAGGGAAAACCATTCCGACGGAAGTTGCACAAATATTAAATAAACTGGGGGCTTAACTCATGCTAACGAACTATTTTGAAAAAGTAGGCAATCTACTACAGTTGGTTTTAGAAAAGGAAAAAGTACATTTACAACTGGCGGCAGAAAAAGTCGCAGACAGCATTGAAAATGATGGCATTATTCAATTATTTGGATGCGGACATTCCCATATCCTAACAGAAGAGGTTTTTTACCGCGCTGGTGGATTGGTACCCCTAAAACCAATTTTATTCGAACCACTAATGCTTCACGAAGGGGCAATGCGTTCTTCCCAGTTGGAGCGCAAAAATGATTATGCTCAAAACTTTATAGAGGAATATGAGATTAAGCCAAATGATATCGTTTTTGTGTTATCTACATCTGGACGAAATCCTGTCCCTGTTGATGTAGCACAATATGCGAAAGAAAAAGGCGCGTTTGTCATTGGGATAACTTCATTAGAATATTCCCAAAGCCAGCCTTCTCGTCATAAAAGTGGTAACCATCTTTTTAATTCAGTCGATTTAGTGATAAACAATCATTCGGCAAAAGGAGATGCTATCTTAAGCTACGATAAGGTGAAGGTGCCGTTTGCCCCAACTTCTACTGTTATTGGTGCGACTATCCTAAATAGTATCTTTGCAGAAGCAATTAAAATCATGGCAGATCATGATTTTGAACCACCAGTTTTCTTAAGTGGAAATATAGAAGGCTCGGACGATCATAATGAAGCATTAGTAAAAAAATACGAAAAAAGAATCCCGTTGTTAACCTTAAATGTAGAGTAAGGTACGGGCTTGAAACCACTGAAAATTCCTCTTTTTTGAATTTTGCCTTCAAAAGAAAAGCTGAAATATCTAGATGTACTAATTAATAAAAAAGAATAAACTTATAGGTATTTTTAAGGATAGATTAAGGAGGATAGTATAGATGCTATCCTCCTTAAATTATCAGATAAACCACAGCTTGCTGATAGGTGAGTTAACGATCCATTCCCCTTAGATATAAATTTTAAAATGTTGAATTATAACAGTTAAAAAAAGAAATATATAATGAGTTTTTTAATATTATGGTAATAAATGAGATTTATATGGTAAAATAGTCTGAAGTAACCGTATTGAGGCAAGTTTAAAAAGTACAATAAGGCTTTTTAAAAGGTCTTGCTCAATATGTAAAGTAAATATTCTCATGGATTTTCTCGTCATTATAATATGAGGAAACAAATAAAATAATTGATGGAATGATAAAGCTGTTTGTTTCCTTTAATTTGCTCTTCGGAGTAGTAATATTTTGTCTATTTTATGAATTCTTATAAGGAACTTCCCTCCATAATCAAAAAATAACTATAATGAAGTGAGAAAGACCTGAAGAATTTAGGTGGTTACTTTAACTACAACTGTATGGTATGAATATAGACAAGCTGTATCAGATTTAAGACTTCTGATTGATCCCTTTTTCTGTAAGAGATTATTTCTTTGAAAATAATAAATAAGTGGCTTTTCATTGTTATTGCTCAAAATTCACCTTTTGTTATTACAGTGTTTGCCAAGTTGTTACATATTTTTTACAAGCAGAAAGATTTCTGACTGTCTTGAAGAATTAAGTGTAATATAAAAAAGGAGAGATTATAAATTTATCGCTTCTATTTCCAATGTTTTTATCTACTCAAGGATGGTGAAAACTGGAAATACGAGAAAACACTGACAAATTGCTAATCCAAAACAAGATGGAACACTCGTATATTTATTAGAAAAAGGTAAAAGCACTACTAATATAGAAGGAAATTATCAAAAGAATTATTTGATATATAAATTGGTTTAATTAGATGCGAAAGCAAGGGGATTGGAAACAACATATCATAAGTTATGTTGTCTAGTTCGTTTCATACCAAGTTCTTAATTTAAGCACCATTTCAATTTTTGTAATGTTGCTAATTTTAAATTACTATAGTGAAAAAATATATCAAAATTTGAAATGAAATGGGTTTATTAAACATAGCAAAAGGGTAAATTACAATGTTAAAAAATAAACAGATTGAGATGTATAATAAATGGTTACCTTATAATTATAAAGTAATAATTATTTTGTTACGGTAGTATAGATTTCTAATATAACTCTCCTGATGCTATTCAATATTTTATATAAAACCGAACCATTGTGCTAGAAAATGAAGCTAAATTTAGTAATTCACAGTTGGGGTGCACTAATAATTAGTTAATATAACTTATTATTAAGCTTAATAATGTTCTACAAATAATACTAAGAAATAAAAAGAAGATTATATTGATATTAATTAAAGGAGTAATTATGGGTATCACAAAACGCAGAAAGCAGTTTTTAGAGGAAATTGTAAAAATTTATCAAGATACTCTTTTGCCGGTACATTATGAGACAATAGCAAATTCAATCGGGGTAAGTAAATGGACTGCATACGATGTTATGAAAGTATTAGAGAAAGATGGTTATTTAGAAAGAACGTATGTTAAAAATGAAAGTGATACAGGTCGTTCGATTGTAGTTTTTATTCCTACAAAAGAAGTTATTGATTTATATGTTAATGCTCAGAATCAATCCTCTTTAAAAGAAGAAAATTTAGATAATAAAGAAAGCATAAACATAAATATGGCATCAATGGAAAAGTATGTTGATAAAAAGATTTTGAATCGTATTGCAAATAAATTTGGAAATAGAAAGCTGACAACAGATACAAAGTTCTGTTGTTATTATTTAAGTAAACTAATTTATTTTCTAAACAAAGGCGGAGAAGAAACGAAAGGTATTACTGATTTTTCGATTTCTGCATCTAATAATCCGTATGTACAGATCTCCATTTTCGTTGGTTTATCTCTTGCTATTATTATGCCTGCTGAGAATAAAAGAAGTGATTTATCAACGAATGAATTGAGTTCTCAATTCTTTGAGTGTTTGGATAGACTAGAAGCGGATGAATTAAAGATGTTAGTTTTTTTCTTATCAGAGATTTAATTTAATTATAAATAGAAGTATAAATCAAATGGAATGCTTGGAGTATCTTATCGTTCATTTGATTTATACTGTTAAAAATATAAGGGAAGTTCTATTGCAACATGCAATCTTAATAGCACTATTTTTTCACTACTTTAAAAAATGAAAAAAATTTTCTCGAACTTTATTGGCAGTTTATTGGGTAGCGGTTAATATTATAGTATGTAATATACTATTTCAGACTTATTTAGGACTATAAGGAAAATCAGATTGAAGAATCCATGTTATTTAAATAGTTTTTTGGTTTTTTGGGTTTTTAGGGAGGGTATATGAAGAATTAGATAACGAGACTTTATCACCAAGTGCTTAATCTTCATTTAAGAAGAAGTGTTCATCGGGATTATTAAAAGAAAATATAGAGAATAAAATAAGGGAAATAATTGAGTTTTTTGTGCTGAGTTTGGAGGGTAGTATGAAGAATTTAGATAGTGAAACTTTATTAGGAGTGTATCATAAGGCAATAGAACTTAATCTAAATAAGGCTTACATAGATATAATAAAAAGAGAATTAATTAAGAGAAAAGTAATAGTCGATAAATCTGATAATAATAGAAATAGTGAAGGATTGTATTTTTTTAAATAGTTATTTGGTCTTTTTGGTATTTTTTAATATATTTTAATAACTGGTTTAAAATTTTTTGGGATAAAGAAGAATATATTTTGTTCTGTGCTTTTTCGAGAAATTATTGCTAGGTTCAAAAATTGAACTACGCTTGTTTTGCTTTCTTATCCAATAGATAGGAAAAAAATTAACGCCTTAAGCTACGATAAGGTGAAAGCATCATTTGCCCCAATTTCTACTGTTATTTTAAATAATAATTTGGCAGAAGCAATTGAAATCATGACAGATCATGACTTTGCCCACCAATTTTCCAGTACGAATATGTAAGGCTCTCGCAAACATAATGAGGCATTAGTAAAAAAGTTAAAAAAGAGTCCCGTTATTCACCTATAAGTGGAAGAGTAGTAAGAAACGGGCGGCATATTATACATATAAAAATAGATGTAAAAAGAAATTCTCTAAGTTCTTTCTTTTAATAATTTCTTTACCGGAAATAGGGCTTCTCTCTACTTAATGAGAGAAGCCCTATTTCAGCATAGGCAATAAAGATAACCTCAAAATAAATGAAAGCTTCTTTCTTCAATTAGCGATAAGAAACTAAAAAGGGTTAATAAAATTAGTAGAACAATCAGAAAATTTTTAGAAAGATATTGAAATGTCAGAAAACTTATGTGATAATACAAATAATTAGTCCAGTAACAAAACTAATTAAAGGGAATAAGACATAATAGAAATTTTTAAGGATTTACAAACTAGTATTGGAGATAGGATAAAGCATTATGAAAAACAAAGTTGCAGCACATCATGACTTGATAAAAAAAATTAATCGGTCATTGATATTGGAAGAAATTAAAACAGAAAAGTTAATTAGCAGAGCTCAAATTGCAAAAAAATTATCATTAAGTAAGTCAACAGTTTCATCAATTGTGGAAGAATTGTTAGAAAAAAAATTAGTAATAGAGATGGGAGAACAAAGTCCTGTTAAGGGTGGTGGGAGACCTGCATTGATGCTAGGATATAACACGGATTCAGCTTATGGTATTGGATTAGATATTGATAGAGTAAGAATTTTAATCATTATTACCAATTTAGTTGGAAAGATAATCTTTAAAAAAAAGGTGAAATTAACAAATCAAGTAGAAGAAATTATCGGTATTGTCAAAGAGAGCATAAAAGAATCTGCTATACCCGAGGAAAAAATTCTAGGTATGGGCATAGGGGTACCTGGTAGAGCTAATTCAGAAATAGTATTTCGAGCAAAAGCTTTAAATTGGACTAATCTTAACCTTCATGAAATTTTCAAACCGCATTTTCCTTTTCCCACATTTATTAACAATGATGTCAATTGTGCAGGTTTAGGTGAAATGTGGCTGGATCCTTCAGGGATAAAAAATCTTTTATTTATTGAAATTGGGCAGAGTATTGGAAGCGCAGTCATTAACGAAGGGAATCTAGTATATGGTCATGATTACCAAGCTGGTGAGATTGCCTATCAAATAAGCCGGAGTGATTTTGAAAATGGCAAGTTTAACCTGATGGGAAAACCAGGTGTATTTGAATCAAAAATATCAGGAATTGCATTGGCAGAGTCAGGTTATTCCCCAGAAGTTTTGTTTCAAAAGTATTCTCATGGAGAGCAACAAGTAATTTCTATCGTAGATAGTTTTGTTATTGAACTATCTGTTTTTATTGCTAATGCTACAAATCTAATAAATCCTGAAAGAGTTATTATTGGTGGAGATGTTTCCGAATCGATGGATATCGTAATCAATCAAATAAGCGAATTAGTTACAAACCTTACTCCAATAAAAACAGAAATAAGTCTGGCTAGGCTTGGAGGGGATGCTGGGGCACTTGGTGCGATAGCATTTATGTTTAAACAGATAGAAAATCAGTAATACAAAAAGCACCTTATGGAGGGATTAATAGTGAGAATCATTATTGCAACACATGGTGAGTTAGCTAAGTCATTAATCGAGACTGCTGAATTAATTATAGGTACAAACCACCAAATGAGTTGTTTTTGTATGACAAAATCAAAATCTGGAGAAGTAGGAAAGCAGGAATTAACAGAGTTAATTTTTAGCGATACTTTAACAGATCTTGTTATTTTTACAGATGTGTACGGGGGAAGTGTTAATAATATTTGTTCTGAAATATTATTGAGTTTACCAGAAAATGAAACATTTCATTTAGTTTCGGGTGTGAATCTTCCTATGATTTTAACTACCATTATGACTTCTTATAACGAAGATTCAGTTGAAGCGATTTTAACTGAATCTATTAAAGAAGGAAGACATGGGATTAAATACATCAATGAATTAGTAAAAGGAGTGGTGTGAAAATGATTTCTTTATTCAGAATTGATGATCGTCTCCTCCATGGGCAAGTTGCTTTTGGCTGGTCACCTTCTGTTGGTGCTAATGTTATTCTTGTGGTAAATGACGAAGCGAAAAATGACAAAGTAAAAGCAATGGCACTCGATTTGGCTAAACCTAATAATGTGAAATTATATATTAGGGGAGTTGCAGAATCTGGAGAAATAATTAGTAAATTTGCTGAAGCGAAGAAAAGTAATGTATTAGTTCTGGTAAGAAATACGGATGATGCGTTAGAAGTTGCTAAGAACTCCCAAGGTGCCATAAGTGAGATCAATGTAGGGGGGCTAAGATACGAAGAAGGGAAGAAAAAGTTGACTGATTTAGTTGCAGTCAGCGAAAAAGATATTAACAACCTGAAACAAATAGAGCAACTAGGTATAAATTTGGATTTCAGAATATTGCCAAGAGATAAAAAACAATTATTCAGCGATTTACTAAAATAAAAAAATATTTCATCAAGATCTACGAACAATGGTCGTCATCATATCTAAGAAAATGGTAGTAAGAATAAGGGGAGGCGAGATTTTTGTTATATGAGGCAATATTATTGGGGTTAATAGCCGGTATAGGAATATTAGATAGCAGATTATTCGGAGTCTTGATGTTAGAACGCCCTTTAGTATTGGGTGCATTGGTTGGATTAGTTCTTGGTGATTTTAAGACAGGGATTATTATTGGCGCCCAACTAGAATTAATCTGGATGGGGATCGCTGGCATCGGTTCATCTACACCACCCGATGTTGTGACAGGAGGAGTCTTAGGTACTGCTTTTGCGATCATTTCTGGAAAGGGGCCGGAAGTTGCTTTGGCACTTGCAGTTCCTATTGCCGTTTTAGCTCAATCACTAGGTGTACTTGTAAGGGTAATTAATACTTATTTTGTACATAAAGCAGATCATTACGCCCAAAAAGCTGATTTTAAAAAAGTTACCCTCATGATGTGGATACCTATCTCTTTATTTTTCCTAAGTGTGTTTGTTCCAACCTTTTTAGCAATTTTATTGGGGGCAGATAAAGTTTCTTATCTAATTAATTCAGTTCCAAAGGTGATTTTAGAAGGAATGACTATTGCCGGAAACCTGCTGCCAGCCATTGGGTTTGCTCTCTTGATGGATATGCTGTTTTCTAAAAAAATGGCCGTATTTTTCTTTATCGGTTTCTTATCGGCATCATATCTAGAACTTGATGTTATGGCAATAGCGTTAATGGGTGTATGTTTAGCAATCCTATTAAACTTTTTCATTAATAATAACGATGCTGGAAAGAAGAAGGACGAAAGTAATAATTTAACGGAGGGAGAGATTAACTTTGAGTGAGGGGAAGAAGCTCAGTAAAAAAGACTTGCAAAGCGTTTTTTGGCGGTCATTTGCTCTGCAGGGTGCCTTTAACTATGAGAGAATGCAGAATCTCGGCTTTTGTTATACGATGATCCCAGTAATCAAAAGATTATATGAAAAGGAAGAAGAACAGGCACAGGCTTTAAAAAGACATTTGGAAATTTTTAATACAACACCAGTTGTTTCTCCAACTATTGCTGGAATTAGTGCAGCGATGGAGGAACAAAATGCAAATAATAAAGATTTTGACACTAGTTCGATTAATGCTGTAAAAACCGCACTTATGGGACCGTTAGCTGGTATTGGAGATTCATTATTTTGGGGAACATTGAGGATAATTGCTGCTGGTATTGGTATATCCTTTGCAGAGCATGGCAATTTGATTGGACCTATCCTGTTTTTACTGCTTTATAATGTTCCCAATATATTAGTAAGGGTTTTTGGATTAAAGTTTGGTTATTCTGTTGGTGTGAATTCATTGGAAAGAATCCAAAAAGAAGGTCTGATGGACAAAATTATGGCAATGGCTACTACAGTTGGATTACTTGTAGTGGGAGCAATGGTAGCAACTATGTTAAAAATCACCACACCATTGAAATTTAGCGTAAATGGTGCAGAAGTAGTAATTCAAGACATATTGAATCAAATTTTGCCTAATCTTTTGCCAATATTAGTAACATTTGTTGTCTTTTGGATGATTAGAAAAAAAGTAAGCATATCTAAGATGACAATTGCGACTGTTTTTATTGGAATAATTATACATTGGATTGGAATATTATAAAAGGAGAGATTATTAATGAATATTACAGATTATTTAAAAGAAACCCCAGCAAAAATGAAGGAAATAATTGCACTATCAAGTGAGTTGTTTTCTACTGTTAAAAAAGAGGAGATTAATAGAATTATTATTACAGGATCAGGAACTAGTTATCATTCAGGAGCGCAAGTTCAACAAAAAATGCGTGAGTTAACTGGATTATCTGTAGAAGCTTATTATCCTTTTCAAATTACAGAGGAATTATTAACAAAGGACACAAAAAATACTCTCTTTATTGGAATTTCGCAAGGGGGAAGTAGTTATTCTACCTTTAATTCTATGAAATTAGCAAAAGAGTCAGGATGTATTATAGCATCCATGACGGGAACGGATAATGCACTAATTGATGAAATTGCTGATTATGTACTGACTGTTCAATGTGGGGAAGAGAAATCAGGTGCAAAAACAAAAGGATTTTATTGTACAAAATTAAATTTGCTTCTTTTAGCTCTTTATATTGGAGAAGAAAATGGGAAATTGAGTAGTGAGGAAACGAAGCAAGTGATAGAAATATTAAATAAAACGAGCGATGCCTTTATAGATATTTACTATTCTGCGGAAGAATGGGTGCAAAAGAATAGTGAAAAACTAAAAAATGCAAAAGAAATAAGAATTGTTGGTACCGATGAATTATATGGGGATACTTTAGAAAGTGCTTTGAAATTATTAGAGACGATGCGTGTTCCTGTAACGGGTTATGAATTTGAAGAATTTATTCATGGAATCTACAACGCAATTAATGAAGACTCTACAATTATATTCTTGCATACCGGAGAAGAGCCGAGAGTAAATAAATTAATTAGCGTCTTATCAGACTGGACAGATAATATCTATATTATTGGCAGTAAGGTAGAGGGATTTGAGGATAAGAATTTAGTAATAGAAAATGGAGATAATTATTTGTATCATTCATTTGTGTATCCAATAGCAGTGCAGTTAATATGTGCGATAGTCCCTGCTTTAAAAGGAATTAATCCAAGTATACCAAAAGATCCGAAATTCCATATGAAATTAGAAAGCAAAAAATTGAGTGGGAAAATATAAGGTTTAGCAATAGCTGATCAATAAAAGTCTATCTTTCTAACCTAAAGGAAGATAGGCTTTTTTGAATTTAAAGATGTCCTATCTAGTTTAAGGAGTGATTCTGTACTTTTAGTTTTCGCTCCTTATTTTTGGATATAAATAGAGAAAATAGAAAATATGATGGCAGGGAGTGAGAGCCTTGATTCGAAGAACAGTAGAAGAGAGGTTAAAGGGGGGCCTTTATGATTATTGGTTTACACCATGCTCAGATAACAATTCCAAAAGGTACGGAGGAAGAGGGGAAACAATTTTACTGTGAATTCTTGGTGTACCTGAAAAAGAAAAACCTTAATCATTGAAGGGGCGGGGAGGATTTTGGATTAAAGTAGGGGATAGAGATGTACATATAGAAACTGAAGATGACTTTGATAGATTAAAAACAAAAGCCCATTTAGCCTATCAAGTAGAGGATATTGCCTACTGGAAAAACTACTTAAAAAAAATAGTATACAGATAATTGAAGGAGTCCCAATACCAGGTTTTGTGCGTTTTGAATTTAGGGACCCATTTGGAAATAGAGTAGAATTAATTGAGTGTCTTTCATAAGAAAACATTTACCTATTAGGTAGCTGCTTTCTTATGTCACAATCAGAGCAGAATCCCAGTAATAAGTGAAAAAACAAGCTGCTTATGGAAGAACCAGGGCAGGGAAGTGGAATAAAAAGTCAATTATAGGTTATCTGCATAAATCAGTTGAATCTATTGTTCTTTTAGAATCTAGTAATACAAAACAAGAAAGTAATAATATAAGCGGGAATAAAATAATGAATTCTGTTCTCAATAGAGTGCAAGATGCTATCAAGAATGGTTCCACCATTACGTACCTATCCAGTTCCGTTGATAGAGTTTTCAGATCAATGGAACGTCAAGCCTTACATATGGAAATATTCGTCAAAAGCATCAAGAAAGAAACGAGAAGATGAAGCATGTAAATTAAACATGTGCCATTTGAATTAGTTAGAAATGTAGGTAAGGGGGGCAAACGCCAAATGGTACTTGCACCAACTCTTTTAGGGCTGGTACATACTATAGTGTATAAAGGCGGGAATATTTGAATAGATATAGATTATAGGTTCTTTACTCATCACCTCGGAGTGGAATCGTAGCAAGCCTAACAGCCTGTAATGAAAAAGAATTTTTTGGAAGGAGCGTGAGAGAGATGAAGTACATAAGAGCAGATCGGACATGTTTTGATCCGCGTTTGGATATGAGCCGAATTTTTGTGGAAGGCTGGTTTCAATGGTTGAAACAACTGACTAAAGATAAGGAAAAGCTGGTTAGGGCGTTTGCCCATTGTTTTGTCTTGGAGAATTATTATGTGGCGGTAGCCGATAGCGAGGTTGCGTCTTTTGTTGCTGTCACGGATCGAAAGTCGCCGTTTATGGTCTTGGATAAGAAAATCTTGAGGCGGGAAATGGGTCTGTTGCGTGGCACCATTGCTTATGGGGTTGTTAATAAGTATTTAGCGAATCCTGTCTATCCGTTTTCCTTGGAGTCTGGTACCGGTTCCTTTGATATTGTGGGGACGGCTCCTAAGTTTCGGGGCCAGGGAATTGGCCGGGACCTGATGCTGGAGGCAATTAAGGATCGAGATTATGGCAAGTATGTCATTGAGACTTATGACACAAATCACAGTGCGATTCGCCTGTATGAGAAAGTTGGTTTCCGGGAATTCAAGCGGTTGCCGGAGAAAAATAAACGAGCAGGGTTTGATTATGCTGTTTATTTAGGGTTAGAAGTTGATTAAATCAATCAGTTTGATACCAAAAAATATATTCCATTGTTGTAGATGGAGAAGGCTGGGTTCGTAGTGATATGAATAAAAAATAAATATAAAAGCTAACGATATAATTTTTTGGGAAATAGATGAAAGACACGAAACAGCAACTGCCGCTGGACTGACTGCAATTGTAATTGAGTCTGAGGAATCACCCCCTTCTAATTTAATGCCAATTATAGAACATAAATAAAAAATTTGTTGAACTAATCTTTACTTCAATACCAGGAGCTAATCAGCAGCCCTTTTTCTAACGAACGAAGCAGATTAGTGGTGCGAAATGTTCCTAATTAAATGGAGGATGGTTACATTACTCCGGTAAAGGTTAGGCAGTTCCTTTCGGAACTGAAGGGTTATATCGAAGAATCAAATGACGAGGTAACGCTCGGAAGGGTTCTCTCTTAGTCGAATAGCACTTGATTTAGTAAGAATGATAGTGTTATAAGCTCGGTGAAAAGGCGTGAGAAATTACCGTAACAGTTCGGCTGACGAAAACTTACTCGATGGAGTGGTGTAATTCATGGTGCTTGAGTTGAATGAATATGGTGAGAATGCGAAGAAACCTAAAAGAAAAAGGTTAAGCTGACAAACTTCTGAATGTACGGGTCTATACCTGCAATACATAGAAATGTGTATATCATCAAATTGTGAGGTTAGCTGTGGGTGAGTAAGACTCACTAATATGAAAATCCATGATACTAGTTACTGTATAACTTATCTTCATATCATTGAAAGTGGTGGCACAGTACCTATGAAGTGTCTAATTCACACGGAGGGATAGCCACTAGACTAATAAAGATTTATTCAACCAAGTAAGGCAGTTCTTTATCGATTAATAAGGTTCTCGTGAGACTAAAAGAGGTTTAACTCCGAAAGGAGTACCGACTTATTGAAACGGAAGAAACTGAGACACAGTGAATATTATAGTATGCAAGATTGTTTTGACACACTATACGCTCAAAGTGTCGGTGGTCATCACTTCTATGACTTAACAGAATTAATGAGTTCTCCAGATAATATACGACTTGCCTATCGAAACATTAAGAGAAACACAGGTAGCAAAACTGCTGGAACTGACAAATTAACGATTAATAATATTCAGCATTTAGCAGTAGAAGATGTAATAGCAACAGTCCAATCCATGTTTAAATGGTACGAACCGCAAACGGTAAGAAGAGTTTACATACCAAAAGGAAATGGGAAAACTAGACCTTTGGGAATTCCAACGATTTGGGATAGAATCTTTCAGCAGTGCATTTTACAAATTTTAGAGCCAATTTGCGAAGCAAAATTCCATAAACACAGTTATGGGTTCAGACCAAACCGCAGCACTCATCATGCCAAAGCCAGACTTGAGTTCCTAATTAACCAGTCTGGGCTACATCATTGTGTTGATGTAGATATTAAAGGCTTCTTTGATAATGTTAATCATAGTAAGCTTTTAAAACAAATGTGGTCAATAGGCATAAGAGATAAATCGCTTCTTTCTATAATATCTAGGCTACTTAAAGCAGAAATTGATGGAGAAGGTGTTCGTACAAAAGGTACCCCGCAGGGGGGGGATTCTGTCACCTTTACTATCCAACATTGTGTTAAACGAATTAGATTGGTGGGTTAGTGACCAATGGGAAACGTTTAAAAGCAGATATACCTACGCCACTAATGGTAGTAAATATCAGCCACTGAAGAAAACAGCTTTAAAAGAGTGTTTTATCATCCGGTATGCGGATGATTTTAAGGTAATGTGCAGAACTAGGTCACAGGCAATAAAAATGAATTACGCATTGAAGGATTTCTTGAGAAAAAGACTTCGGTTGGAAACAAGTGAGGAAAAATCGAAGGTTATTAATCTAAAGAAAAACTCTTCCGAGTTTCTAGGCTTTACACTTAAAGCGGTAAGGAAAGGGAAAACTAGGTTTGGCTATGTAGCAAGGTCTAATATGTCTAAAAAGGCTAAAGTAAATGCCTTTCTAAAGATAAAGGAAGCTATAAAAGTAATTAAGAGAAAGCCTTGCATTCAGACAGTTTGGAACTTTAATACTGTCGTCATGGGTATCCAAAATTATTACTCAGTCGCTACAAACATTTCTATCAATCTAAATGAGTTAAACGCTCATCTGCGCAGAACGTTATATAATCAGTTAAGGAACATTAGAACCGAGGCAAGTTTCCATGAGATGACTAAAACCTTACAGAAAAGATACAAGGGGTATAAGACAAAACTGTATAAGATACAAAAAATGGTGTTTGTCCCCATCCATGCACAACGGTGGAAAAAGACACTTGGATTCTCGCAAGTGATATGTAACTTTACTGCCGAAGGTAGAGAGAAAATTCACAATAGCCTAAAGGCTATTGATAAAAATATGCTTTCTTACATCATGAGAAATTACATTTCAAGTAGATCCATTGAATATAACGACAATCGAATCAGTAAGTTTATTGCCCAATATGGTAAATGTGCAATTTTAGGTGAAGGGTTAGGTATTCATGAATGGCATTGTCATCACATAAACCCCTATCATCTTTCAAAAGATGATAGTTATTCAAACTTAGTTGTTATTCATAAAACAATTCATCAATTGATACACCTAAAAGATAAAGCGAAAATAGAAGCTCTTTTACAATCTCTAAAGCTTACAAGTAAGCAAAAAGAAAAAGTAAATAAACTACGATTAAGATGTCAAAATGAAATAATCTAACTTTGGAAAACAGCACTCGTCTGCTTATTACATAGAAAGAATAGATTGGATTAGTTGGAACGCCGTATGATTCGAAAGTTTCACGTACGGTGTGAACAGGGGGAAAAGGGAGCGATAACTTCAAACTCTTACCTATCTGTATAAAGAACAATAAAAAAAGAACAAAAATGAGTGAATCATTTGTGTTCTAGGGAATTATTTTAAACGGTCACCTTTTTTACTCTTTACGGAGTTTATTCAGAACGTCAGTTTGTTCTGAATAAACTCCCATCACTAAAACTTCTGAATTAAAATCTGCAATCTTCAGTCGAATGTTGCCAAGGTAATACTTCTTAACATTTTTCTGTTTGTTGTTGGGATAAAGAATATTTTTGTTCTTTTTGGCTATCTTTAATAACTACTAGAGATTTATTTTACGCTGAAAAAGCATCTTTTCTTTACTCTGGTTCAGAGTATTGAGATTCCTTGTTAAACTAAACTCCCACAATAAACAAACACTTATCTCTTGAATACGCAGTTATTCTCAATATTGCTACGTTACTTGTTTAGTCGAATGGATTTGGTTAGAAAGAAAAGATTCCTAGGGTTAGTAATACAATGTGTCTCTGTACACCAATCAAAAAAGCAAGAGACGGAATTCGTCCATATTTGGGTAAATTCCGTCTTTCTATGTTTGGGAAATTATCATATAAGGTAATCTCTAGATCCTTCTTTATCCTTCTAAATGCTACCTCACTTTGCCTCTTCTATCGTTTCTTTCCCATCAGTAGCAACGCTCTCCTCCGTCCGCTACCGGTTATAAAAATCAACTATCTTCTTCGCCATTTGGTAAATTTCCTGTTTCAGCGGGGAAGGGGAGATGACTCTGATTTGATCGCCAAAGCCTAGAATATAGGCAATTGCTTCTTGTTCTGTATCACTGCGCAGGCTTACAGGGAACCATCCCTCTGAAGTTGGTGTTCCTATTCTTTCGATTTGCACAAAACGGGTGGTGAATTTCATTCTATGAATAATCGATGGCGATGCTTCCACTTCTACCTTAAACTCAGGAAGAGAGCTAATAAAAGTTTGTGTGGATTCCAGCCAATATTTCTCCAAATTGAAGTCCAGTGGTCTAGTAAAAGCTTCCTCTGTCATCACTAGGGACAGGAGTCTGGATGCTCGATAATTTCGTATCTTTTCGTCTGAGGAGGCAATTAAGTACCAAGTATTTCCTTTAGCTACTAATCCTAAAGGATTGACCATCCGAAAAATTACATTTCCATCTGCTCGCTCATATTGAATATGCAGTACTTTTTCTTTCCAAATTGCTTCTTGTATTATCTTAAAGGAAACAGTTTTTTTCGCTGGTTGTTTCCATGCGGTTGTATCTATATGAATTCGGTTCCAGACATCGAGGGAACGTTGTCGAAAAGCGTTCGGGAGTGCGGCAACCATTTTCTGGCGGGCATCATGCCATTCTTTTGCTAATCCGAGATCGGATAACAATTGAACAGAAGGAGAAATAAGCAAAGATAACATTTCATCATACTTTAATCCAGTTAAGTTCGTACGATACTGGTCAAGCAATGTCCATCCGCCCATTTTCCCTCTTTCTGCTACAATGGGTATTCCTGCTGTACTTAAAGCATCCATATCCCGATGGATTGTTCTTTCTGTAACTTCTAATTCCTTCGCTAATTCTTTTGTTGTCATTTTCCCTCTATTTTGTAACAGGAGCAAAATGGATATCAACCGATCAGCCCGCATACAACCACCCCTAAAATTTTATATATGACAAAAGGTGTCATTATTAAATATTATACTATAACCATCGAACATTTTAGGAGGAATGTATATGAAAAAACAGCGGAATATCGTATTATTTACGGCAACAAGTCTGGATGGTTATATTGCTGCAAAAGATGAATCATTAGAATGGTTATTTAAAGTAGAAGGCGAAGGAGATAATGGGTTTTCTGCATTCTACGAAACGATAGATACTATTCTAATGGGAAGAAAAACATATGATTGGATTATCAATCATACTAATGATTTTTCTTATAAAAATAAGGAATGCTATGTTTTTTCGAGACAGGAACACAAGGATACAGACGAGGTGACATTTATAAAGGATGACATCATCGAGTTTGCAAATAAATTAAAAAAACAAGAGGGAAAGAATATATGGATGGTTGGCGGGGGAGAACTATTACATTCTTTTCTTAAAGAGAAGTTAATAGATGAGTTCATTCTTACCATCGCCCCTGCAATAATTGGAGAAGGAATTCCTTTATTTAAAGAAGCTGATTATCAATTGGAATTGATCTTAAAAGGAACGAAATGTTATAACCAGTTTGTTGAGGTTCATTATGAAAGGAGAAGGTAAGAGATTGGGCTAAAAAAAGTTGAAATATCTAAAACCCGGTCCTTTTACTGCGCCCCGTTGTTAGATACATCTAACAACGGGAGGCGCAGTTTTTTTTTGTCCAAATAGGATAGGAATGTAAGCAAAAGGAATCTTTTCTCACGTGTACTTTTCGTAAATCTCCATATAAATGCCATTATTAATTTATACTACTTATAGTAGTATAAAAGGTAAATATATATTTTATAGAATAATTAGCTCTTATATGTAGGGAAATAAGAGAGGGGGAGTTTAGGTGCAAAAAACTATTTTACTTGTGGAAGATGATCTTGCGATTAGTGATATGGTAAAAAGATATTTACATAATGAAGGATTTAAGGTGGAATGTGTTTTTGATGGGAAGACGGCAGGACAAATGTTTAAGGAAAAGCGTTATGATTTGATTTTATTAGATATCATGTTACCAGAATTGAGTGGAATGGATGTTCTTCAAAGTATCAGAACAACTAGTTATATTCCTGTTATCATCATGTCAGCGAAAGACACAGAGATTGATAAAGCTTTAGGATTAGGGTTTGGCGCAGATGATTATATTACAAAACCATTTTCCATGATTGAACTAGCTGCAAGAGTAAAAGCAGCGATTAGAAGATCGACACAGTACGCTGACAAAAGTCGTGAAGAATCTAAGCCATCAAGGATGAAAGTCTATGAATTGGAATTAGATAAAGAAAATCATCGGGTATGGAAGAATGGTTTGGAAATTAATTTGACAGCGACAGAATGGAAGATTCTGCTTTTGTTTTTTAGCAACCAAAGGAAAGTGTTTACTAAGGAACAAATTTATCGTTCTGTTTGGAGCGATGATTATTTTGGTGATGATAATGTTATTAATGTCCATATGAGACGATTGCGCGAAAAAATTGAGGATAATCCCTCTGATCCTATTTATATCAAAACAATATGGGGGATTGGTTATAAGTTAGGGGAGTTTGAATGATTATCTGGATCAGTATTATTTTGGTTCTTCTTATTTTTAACGTGTTTCAACATCGACAAAGGAAAAATCGGGATCAACATATAGCATATATATCAAACAAACTGAAAAAAATTCTTCACATGCAAACAAATGAAAGAATTCTCGTTGTCTCAAATGATCAACAATTAAGAGATCTCCTTATAAGCATCAATCAAGTATTAGATGACCGTCACGAAAAGTCCCGAGAATTTATCAAAATGGAACATTCTATGAAGCGTATGCTTGCAAATATTTCCCATGACTTAAAAACGCCTCTTACTGTGATAGCCGGTTATATTGAAATGTTTCAGAAAGATTTTCCCATTACAGAAACAGAAAGAGTGCAATTATTAAGTCAGGTGCATGACAAAACAATGGAGCTTATTCAATTAATGAATACATTCTTTGATCTAGCAAAGCTAGAGTCTGGTGATAAAGAAATTCCCCTTGAAATAGTAAATTTATCTGAACTATGCAGGAAAAATATCTTAACATTCCATGATTGGATAAGAGCCAAAGGGCTAGAGGTAATGATTGATATACCTGATGAGTCTGTCTTTGCATTGGGAAATGAGGAAGCTGTAAATCGTGTTTTACATAACCTCCTTTCGAATGCGATCCGTTATGGTCTCGATGGGAAGGTAATTGGATTAAGCCTGCATTTTGATGAACAGCATGTATATATAGAAGTGTTTGATCGCGGGAAGGGAATCGACGAAGCTGACCAAGCGAATATCTTTGAGCGCCTATTTACACTTGACGATTCGAGGAATAAAGCATTTCAAGGCAGTGGTTTAGGGCTAACTATTACCAAAAGGCTTGTCGAAGAGATGAACGGAGAAATTTCTGTGCATTCTATTCCATATGAAAAAACTTCATTTTACATTACCTTTAGGCGAATGAATGGGTAAGGGAAACTTAAGGTTTTTGTAAGATTTAAGACAGAAAAAAGCAAGGGATAGGAGCTAAAATGAATACAGATAGTAAATGAGGAGGATTTAGATGGACTATGCTGTACGAACAAAAGATTTAACCAAAACAATACAAGGACGTGAAGTCGTATCCCAGGTTTCCCTTCATATTAAACAAGGAGAAGTATATGGATTTCTTGGTCCTAATGGTGCTGGGAAATCAACGATTATGAAGATGCTGACCAATATGATTAAGCCTACACAAGGAAGTATTACAATCTTCGGAAAGCCCCTTCTTCCGAATTCCTTTGATTACCTGACGAGAATTGGCAGCATGATTGAGTATCCAATTTTTTATGAAAAAATGACTGCTTTAGAAAATCTAGAATTACATTGTGAGTACATGGGTTATCATAACAAAAAAGCAATTAAGGAAGCATTAGAGTGGGTCGGTCTTGAAAATGTGGAAGCGATGAAACCAAAAGACTTTTCCTTGGGGATGAGGCAGCGTTTATGTGTTGCCAGAGCAATTATCACCAAGCCGGAATTATTAATTTTAGATGAGCCGATTAATGGGCTAGATCCAGCTGGGATTAAGTCAATGAGAAGATTGTTTAACATCCTTAATAAAGAATATGGAATGACCATTTTGGTTTCTAGTCATATAATCGGTGAAATTGAACAAATTGCAGACACGATTGGTGTAATAAAAAACGGTAAACTTATCGAAGAAGCAACGATGGATTCTATAAAAGCGAAAAATACAGATTATCTGGAGTTAGTAACAAATAATCAGCGCAAAGCAGCTTTTGTTTTACACAATAAATTGAATATGAATAATTTGAAAGTGATCGATGATGATGTTATTCGAATTTATGATACAGCCATTCTTCCATCACAAATAACGAAAACGTTGATAGTAGAGGATATTGATGTGGAGTCTATGACAAAGAAACAAACCTCATTAGAAGAATATTTTATAAAGAAAGTTGGATTGGAAAAAATCAATCATTAATTAACTTTTAATGATAATAGGAGGATATATTTTGTTTCATTTAATCAAGCTGGAGCTTAGAAAACATAAATTAGGTTGGTTTATTAAAGGAGCTATTATTGCTAATATCGTTATTCTTGGGTTATTATGCATGATTACTTTCGAGCAAATAATGGAAGGAGAGGAATCCTTTCAAAGCTTTGCGGATTATTCCATGGTAGCTGGAACAATGGTTCGTGGCGTATTTGTTGTTTTTGCTTCTGTACTAATTTCGAAGGTAATCATAGATGAGTTCAAAAATCGAACTGCGCTTGTTTTGTTTTCTTACCCAATAGATCGGAAAAAAATAATGAGCGCAAAGATTGTCTTGATTTTTATCATGACATTCGTGACATTGATTATTTCTAATCTGTTTGTTGTATTGAGTTTTCTCGGGCTAAATCAAGTATTGCATCTAACAGTTGAAATGAATATAACGATCAATCAATTTCTTTCCGAGCTATTAAATATTTTGATGTTTAATGTGGCAACTGCCGGTGCATCGCTTGTGCCTCTCTATTTTGGGATGAGAAATTATTCAACCCCTGCAACAATTGGCTCCTCTCTGTTGATTGTCATGATCATGTGTTCCTCGATCGGGACGGACTTTTCCTTGGCTAATATTATTTATATCCCTATCGCTTTAACAATTGTTGCTATTGGCATTGTTAACATGACTATACGCAAGATGGATTCAATTGATTTACAGTAATTATTTCAGTCGCCAAGAAAACCAATGAAAAAAGGGAAGCAGAGGAGATGCTGCTTCCTTATTTTATTTGTGAATATCCTTGTTGTCGTAATGCTTCAAATACTAGTATTGCTGCTGTGTTGGAAAGGTTCAGGGACCGGATGTGTTCGGTCATTGGAATTCGTAGAAAATGGTCCTTATGTGTTTCTAGTAAGTCTTTTGGCAAACCCGTTGTTTCTTTTCCAAATATGAAATAATAGTCCTTTGATTGATCAGTGAAATCGTAGGCTGTATATGTTTTTTCTGCGAATGTCTCAATATAGTAAAATTCACCTTGATTTTTCACAAAAAAATCGTCTAATGAATCGTAATAGGTAATGTTTACGTTCTCCCAGAAATCTAGACCTGCTTGTTTGATCATCTTTTCATCGGTTGAAAAACCAAGTGGTCGAATTAAATGCAGAGCTGTATTTGTTCCTGCACAAGTACGCGCAATATTGGCAGTATTAGCCGGAATTTCTGGCTGATACAAAACAACGTGTATGGCCATGAATGTCACCTCTATCTATATTTTCCCCTTCGAATTATAGCATATTTTGGGCTAGCAGCAGACTTATTTAAAAGATATCAGTCTCTTAAAATATTGCTATTTATCAAATAATCCTCACTCTAACTTCAAGTTAGACGTCAATTCTAATTATTACTTGTGTTTTTGGTATTTTAACTTATTTTTTCTTCAATCGAAAGTCACTCAATTTTTCCATAAAGTAAAGGTACCTAGGAATAAAAAGGAAAGGCGCTTTTCTGGAAGGAAACGAATGTGGAAGGGAAGAATTACGAGCAATTAGTGGAGGAGTTTACACCGATGATCCACCATATGATAAAAAAGTTGCTGATTTATAAAGATAAGCAAGAGTTTTTTCAAATTGGTTTAATAAGCATTTGGGAAACGATGAGTCATTTTAAAGAGGAAAAGGGTAAATACAGCAATTATTTATATCGACATATGCAAGGAAGATTTCTTGATGAATTGAAGCGGCGGACAAGAGAGGCAGAAAGAAATGATTACCCAAGTGAGGAGTTCTGGGCGCTGATGGAAAGTCCTATTCTATACAGAGAAGAAGAGGACTACATAAAAGATCTTTGCAAGGAACTGTCTGAAAGAGAAACAACTTGGGTTATTGCCACCTTTGTTCATCAGATGACTGTAGAAGAAATAGCACAGAAAGAACGAGTTTCGCCTTCTGCTGTAAAGTGGTGGCGGAAGGGAGCGAAGGAGAAGTTGAAGCGGATATTGGAATTCTAAAAAGAGCGAGAACTACCAACTATGAGAATCCTTTATAAGATGGACCATCCTCTTTCCATGAATAAACTGTCCAAGAATTCATATAGTCCAAATCTTGCTGAAGCTATATAATGGATTGTATATGACCGTAGAAATTAGGGAGAGAGCTATGAATTTAGAACCATATATAAATGCAAGTCCTGATATTATTATTATAAAGGATAAAGAGGGTCGCTGGATGGAAGCGAATCGTAAAACATTGAAACTTTTTAATATAGAGGAATACCGAGGGAAAACAAACGAGGAATTAGGAGAGTTATATCCCCATTTTGCTGAATATGTGCCTACCATTGTAAAAAGTGATCTTCAAGCGTGGAAGTCAGGAAAACAGATAGAAGTAAAAGAGTCCATTTTCTTCTATAATCGAGAGCGTATATATGAGGTAATTAAGGTACCGATATTTGATTCAGCTGGAAATCGTCAAAATCTAATCGTATTTGGACGAGACATTACAAAATTGGAAAAAAGTGAACAAACGTATAAATCTCTATTTCTACATGATCCAGATGGAGTCTATACTTTGGACAAAGAAGGCAATATCTTAGATGTTAATAAAGTTGCAGAAGAAATCAGCGGGTATACAAAGGAGGAATTAACGAGATTAAATTTCCGTGATTTGATCGTACCTGAACAACTTCCGAAAGTGCTGCAGCGTTTTGACAAGGTCTGTTGTGGAATGACTCAAGGGATTGAGTCGCAAGTTATTCGAAAAGATGGGGAAATTCGGGATATCAAATTGACCACGATTCCATTGAAGTTAAATGATCAGGTTATCGGTATACATGGAATCGCCCAAGATATAACAGAAAAGAAAAGCATGGAGGAACTGCAAAAGAAACAAAAGGCTATTTTATCGAGAATTGCCGTGGGTGAACCATTAGAACAAATAATTGAATATATTACTGAAAGCGTAGAAGAACTTTTAAAAGGAATTTGTTCGATTATGTATTATGAAGAAGAGCAGAATTGGCTGCGTTTTGGCTATGGTCCAAAGCTGGATTCTACATTCATCGAAAAGATTGATAAGTTTCCTGTAAGAGAGAATTTTGCCTCCTGTGGCCATTCAGCATACACGAAGGAATTAAAAATTACAGCGGATATAGAAACAGATCCATCTTGGTCAAATTGGAAGGGAATTGCACTCGCGAATGGATTGCGTTCCTGCTGGTCATTGCCCATTATCTCATCTAAAGACTCCTTATTAGGAACATTTGCTATTTATTATAAGGAACCGGTAGAACCAAAGGATTCTGACATTGAAATGTTGAAAGATTTTAGTCATTTGACAGGAATTGCATTGGAGCGCCATTTCCATGAAGAAAAAATTAAATATCTCGCAAATTATGATAGTTTAACAAATCTGCCGAATTTGCGGTATTTAAAGGAGATCTTCTTGCAGCGCTTACAAGAAACGAACCACCTTGCAGTTATGTTTTTAGATTTAGATAACTTAAAACCACATAACGATACTTTTGGTCATTCTTCAGGAGATAGGTTAATACAAGAAGTAGGGAAACGAATTCAAGACACCATTGGAGAAAATAATGTGGTGGCACGAATGGGCGGGGATGAATTTGTTATATTAATTAGTAAGTATACGAGCAAATCCAGCTTACGTGCATTAGCTGCTAAAATTCTCCAAGCAATTGAAGAACCGATCATTATAGATGGTCAAGAATTTTCCACCCATGGAAGCATCGGCATAAGTCTTAGTGGAGAACATGGCCAAACATTTGAGGAACTGATGAAAAACGCTGATATTGCTATGTATAGTATGAAGAAAGTGGGTGGCAATGCCTTTAATTTGTATGATCCTAAAATGAATGAAAATGCTGTCAGTGCTTTTCAGTTAAAGAGCAATCTAAAAAAAGCACTGAAAGAAAACGAGTTTGTTCTTTATTACCAACCTAAAGTGAATATAGAAACAGGTAATTTTATTGGAGTGGAAGCATTAATTAGGTGGATTTCCCCAGAGAAAGGGATAATCAGTCCTGCTGCCTTTATTTCCCTTGCGGAGGAAAGTGACTTTATTTTACTGCTTGGTGAGTGGATACTAGATAAAGCATGTGCTCAAATAAAAGAATGGGAAAAGTTAAATATAAAAATCCCCATCGCCATCAATGTATCGATTAAACAGCTCTTAAAACAAGATTTCGCTGCACTAGTGAGCAAAAAACTGATGGAATATAAGATTTCTTCTGAATACCTAGAAATAGAAATAACAGAAAGTGTGTTATCTAACCATGATTCTCTTGTTCGAGATACGGTTTCTACATTGCGGAGCATGGGCATAAAAGTCTCTATTGATGACTTTGGAACGGGATATGCTTCCTTTATGTACTTAAAACAGTTTCAAGCAGATACGATTAAAATTGATAAGTCATTTATTAGTCATCTTCCTGCTAGTCAGGAAGATGCAGCCATTGTTTCAGCGATTATCATCCTTGCATCGGAATTAGGTATGAATGTGATTGCAGAAGGAGTAGAAACCCAAGAGCAGTCTGACTTCCTAAAAAGCAAAGGATGCACTAACCTACAAGGCTACTTATATAGCAAACCCCTTCCACCAAGCGAAATACTTTCATTTTTAACGGAAGCAGAGGGACGGTTCTTGTGAGGTCAATGACCTTCCATCGAACCGTCTTTTTTCTGTTTTTACAGTTAGTTCCTAAAAATTAACAAAATGTTAACAAATTCCTACCTATAGGAAGTTTTACTGGTTATTCATTTCCTTCATAATAGTTCTAAAGGAGGTGATAAAGTTGAAAACAAGAGGGGAAAAAAGTTGTATTGATTATAAATTACTTAAAGAGAGGAGGTTACAGAAAAAGCTCACTCAGTTTGAGCTTGCGGATGAAACAGGCTTACACTATGCCCACCTTGGACAAATCGAAAGAGGGCAAAAGGAACCGAAAGTAAGTACCTTATATAAGATTTGTGAAGTACTTGATTTACAGCTGGATGCAGTACTTATTAAAGAGACAATGGAGGAACTAGATTAAAAAGTGTGTGAAAAAGAAGGAGTGTAAAGGATGAAGAAAGAGTGTATTTTAAATAAATATATTGCCAATGAACGGACGATGACCATCATGCCCATGGAAGCAATCGAATGTGACGCAGTGGTAAAAGAAGTAGATCGGACTGTGTATGTCAAAGAAACTCCCTTTGACATAATCAAGGAGAATCTATTAATTGGAGGTTCTGATTTTGATGGAAGACGTCGTTCCATTACATATAAATTAGGAATGCAGAAAAGACTGCCTATGCCAATTACCCCCCCAAGAAATATATATGCATTTCCCACCCATGCTCCTAGGCAATTTCACTGTCAATGGATCTTCACCGAGCATATCGATCACATACACCCAGTAAAACACAATGAAAAATTTAAAAGCGCTATCATTTTTAAAAATGGAGAAAAAATCTTTACGGAAGTATCTCCCTATATCCTAGAGACACAGATTATCAAATCATGGAGGATAAGAAAATCAATGGAAGATAGAAAGGATATCCGACAATAGGCTCTTATAATGAATAGCGGGTTGAAAGGAATAGGTTCCTATGAGGTCCCATTACTTATATGGAACAGTTTATCGCTATTTCCAAAGGATTAGAAAATGTTAAAAACCTAGCAGGAGAGGATATAAGAGAATCGGAGGGATGGTTCTACTGTTACCATGTTATAGGCACAAGATAGGACTAGAACCATTCCCCATTGGGTAACGAATGCCTGTACAAGAACCGTCGACCGTTACCGACTTTCAAAATCGCGTTTCATTCGAGCAATCATTAATAATTCGGCTGCATCTCGCTCATTTAAATTATTAAATATGGAAACTAGTTCTTTTGCTTCTTCTGTTAATGTTTCGTCGGGGGCGAGTTCATTAATGGATTCTCGTTCTTTTATGATACTAGTGCTGATGGATGGTTTGTCATCCTGGATTACTATATTTCCGCTTTTTAAGGATGAATCTCCTAAAAATTCCTCTCCAGCAAGCAACCAATCAGCAGAAACCTCAAATTCCTTCGCAATAGTATAGATGGCTTTAGCTCCAGGTAATGATTTCTTTTTCTCACTTTCCCAGTCTCCGACATTTCCCGAAGAGACCCCAATTCTTTTTCCGAAAGCAGCTTGTGATAATCCATGTTTTTCTCTTAATAATTTGATACGTTCCCCAATATGCTCAATCTTTTTCACTAATATTAAACTCCTTTCACACGAAAAAACGTATTTATACGAAAATTCGACTATTTTTGGTTGACTCGCTCGAAAAAACGTGTATAATTTGAATTAACAAATGATATTTGCCCACCGGTGTTCTAGCTAGTAAATGTCACTTTGTGAAAAAAATAGTAGTAAGTTTCCGGTAGTTACTAAGTTTTTAGAATGGACCAGAAAGTTGTAAGAGCTTTCTGACATATAAATAAGTTGCATTTATTTGGTACATCATTTTCTAGGATGCTCGATGAGCGTAGCAAATTAGTGAAGGGATAGCTATGCCCATTTATCTATTAACCTAGCAATTGTACACGAAAAAAAGTAGATTCATGCTTAAAATAATCTGCATGAAAGAATAAACAATAATGGCAATACTTTTTCAAAGTCACAAGCATTTGCAAAGAATAAGCTGTTTGTAAACAAGGAGTGGTTTGATGCAAATTGGAATGATTGGTTTAGGAAAAATGGGATATAACCTTGCGTTAAACTTAGCAAACAATCATCATTCTGTCTATGGTTTTGACAAATCTAGTGATGCTAGAAATAGAGCGAATGAAAATGGGATACATATTGTGGAAAGTATAGATCAAATGCTTATAAATATGCAATCTCCAAGAGTGGTATGGGTGATGGTACCAGCAGGAAAACCAAGTGAAATCGTGATAGAAAAGCTGCTCGGAAAAATGAAAGCGGATGATATTGTCATTGATGGTGGAAATGCAAATTATAAAGACTCCATCCGCCGTGCTGCAGTAGCTGAGGAAAAGGGCATTCACTTCTTAGATGTAGGTACATCAGGAGGAATTTTAGGTGCCAATCAGGGAGCCTGTTTAATGATCGGAGGCAGACAGGAGATTTTTGAACGAATAGAACCAATATTTAAAAGTGTTTCTACTCAAGATGGTTACTTATATGCAGGAGAATCTGGCAGCGGTCATTTCTTAAAAATGGTTCATAACGGAATTGAATATGGCTTTATGCAAGCAATTGGTGAGGGATTTCAAGTGTTGAATCAAAGTCAGTATGATTTTGATTTAGCTAAAGTCGCTGCTGTCTGGAATAATGGTTCTGTCATTCGGAGCTGGCTTATGGAATTAATGGAATCCTCCTTCCAAAAAGATGCTAGACTCGAAAATATTCGTGGAATGGTAGCATCATCAGGTGAGGCGAAGTGGACAGTTGAAACAGCATTAGATTTAGAAGTTCCTGTTCCCATTATTGCTTTGTCCCTAATGATGAGAAACCGATCTTTGGAAGAGGATAGTTTTTCTGCGAAAGTGGTCGCTGCTCTCCGTAATGAATTTGGCGGCCACCGTGTGATTAGGAAGTAATTTTATATTTTATATAATTATTTCATATTTTTCTGCGGAAGGAGGCTAGTGTTGTAGTAGTTTGTGCAATTATGAACATTTTTAAAATATAAGGGAGTGATAAGACAAATGGCAACACTATCCATTGGTCAAGCACTAATAATCGCCATTTGGGTTGCAATCGTTATGTCCCGAGGGATAGGCTATGCAACTTTAACATTGCGCTTTAGCCCGTTAATGACAGGGTTAGTTGTGGGAATTGTAACAGGACATATAACAGAAGCAATGATTATTACAGCGGCAATTCAATTAGTTTATATGGGCGCAGTTGCGCCAGGAGGTGCATTGCCAAGTGAGCCTGCTATCGCGGCAGCTATTGCTGTAACAGTAGCTGTATTAGGGGATTTTACACCGGAAAAAGCAGTGGCTATCGCAGTTCCAGTTGGAATACTTGGTAGTTACGCTTATCAATTCCGCTTCTTTTTGAATACGTTTGCATTGCGAGTGTTAGATAAATATGCAGCAGATGTAAATGACAGAGGAATATTTACATCTGTCATCATTATCCCGATTGTCATAAGTTTCATTCTTTATGTTCCATTAGTGTTTATTGCTCTTTACTATGGAGCTCCGGTTGTTGCTGATTTTGTTAATTCAATTAGCGATGGTCCAATTATCCACGTGCTTGAAGTAGTTGGCGGCGGTCTTGCTGCTCTGGGTATTGCCGTTATTATGCATGTTATCGGTAAAAAGGAACTGCTTTTATTCTTTTTTCTAGCATACTTCATGAGTGTTGCATTAAAAGACTTACAGATTAATACGGTAACGTATGCGATTTTCGGTGCTATTCTTGCTGGTCTGTATGTATTATTCACGAGAGGGAAGGAAGCAGCTTAAGAACTTAAAAAGGTGGGTTGATTGATGAGCGCAGAAGAAAAGAAACAAAGTCCAGAGAATTACCCTGAGCCAATCACAAAAAAAGATTTGCTTAAGGCTTGGGCAAGATGGTGGTGGGCAAATGAAATCCCGCATACCTTTGATAGAATGGTGGCTCCTTCCTTTTTATTTGGAATGACGCCAATTCTGAAAAAATTATATAAAGATAAAAAAGATTTAAGCGAGGCGTACCAAAGGCACTTATTATTTTTTAACACGCAAGCCATTTGGGGCGGAGGTACATTGACTGGTATTACAGCATCCCTTGAGGAGTCACGCGCGAAAGCACTTGCTGAAGGAAAAGAGGAAGAAGCGCCGAGTCCAGACATGATCAACAATACAAAAGTAGGATTGATGGGTGCTCTAGCAGGGATTGGAGATGCTATTGACTCCGGTACTGTCCAATATATTTTTATAGCAATCGCCTTGCCATGGGCGATGGCAGGCAGTCCTCTTGGAGCATTATTTCCGTTCCTTGGTTTCACGCTCGTAACATTTCTTTATGGCTATTATTTTGTCAGAATGGGCTACGGGTTGGGACGTAATGCGGCCAAAGAAATTTTAGCAGGCAGCCGTATTAAAACGATGATTGATGCATTATCTGTTCTTGGATTGTTTATGATGGGCATCTTGGCAGGGTCCTATGTAAAAGTAAGCAGCTCACTATCCTTTACTCTATCAGAAAAACAATTTGTACTGCAGGATACTTTAGACTCGATTTTACCAGGGTTATTACCTTTATTAACCGTATTAGGTGTTTACTTATACTTTGATAAAAAAGGTTTTAATATCACCAAAGGATTATTATGGCTAACTGGTACATTAATTGTACTCGGTGCAATCAAAGTTTTATAAATCTATTATTTTTGAGAAGTGATTATTAGGTAAGGAAAAAATTGATTAGATTATCCCAAAGTAAAGGAGCAGGTGTATGGAAAATCGAGCAATTTTGGTGATTACACATGGGGAATTCGGCATCGAGCTCATTAAAAGTGCAGAAATGATTATGGGACCTCAGCGAAATTTACGAGCTTTAGCACTGCGCCCAGGTGAATCAGTAGATGATTTGCGAGAGGATGCAAGTAAAATAGTGCAAGAGAATGAGAAAAACGGCTTGGAAACCATTTTACTTGTAGATTTATTGGGCGGTAGCCCTTCTAATGTATCTTTATCGTTATTAAGCAAGTATGACTTACACATATTAACGGGAATCAATATGCCGATGTTAATTGAATTATTAACTTTCTACCAAACAGAAGAAGATGCCAATAATTTAATACAAACAGTGCAGGGAACAGGTACAAGTGGAATTCATCATTTGAATCGGAATTTCTTAAAGAAATAAATATTTAATGTGAAAAGGGAGGCCAGCATGGGGAAAATCAATTTAGTAAGAGTAGATGATCGCTTAATTCATGGACAAGTAATGACAAAATGGTCAAAAGGTTTGGGGACTAATGCCCTTTATGTTATTGACAACGAAACAGCATCTGATGAATTTATGAAAGATATTTATATAAATACTAACTCTTCTTCTGGATTGAAGATTCAGGTATACAGCAATCAAGAAGTAGTTGAAAAATGGAATAGCGATCAGTTTGGAAAAGATAATGTTGTCCTACTTTTTAAATATATTGCTAGTGTGAAAGAAGTTGTGGAACAGGGGTTACCTGTTACTAGGCTCAATATAGGAGGCGTTTCAAAAAAGGGAGAGGCACAATTTGTTATCCCCACCGTTGCGTTAACAGAAACAGATGTTGATAATTTAAAGTCTTTAGATGCCAAAGGAATCGAAATATTTTTCCAAACGGTTCCAGACAGCAAAAAAGTTTCATTAACAGATGGATTAAAAACGATTAAAAAATAGATATGAAGGAATGAAAGTACCTTTTTCTAAAGGTGATTTCATTCCTTCCCCATATGTTCAGTAAGGCACAATTTAAGCGGAAAGGAACAAAGCAATGGCAAACAAAATTGCAATTGTAAATTCAAGTAGTTTTGGAGAAAGATTCCCTGATCAAATAGAACGTCTTGCAAGCATTGGAGAGATAAAAAGATTTACCTTCCCTGTAAATATTTCGGGAAAAGAGCTCGCAGAAAAATTGCAGGGGTTTACGATCATTATATCCAGCGTTACTCCTTTTTTTACAAGGGAGTTCTTTGAACAAAAGGACGAAACACTGATTATTTCCCGTCATGGGATAGGGTATAACAACATTGATATAGAAGCTGCAACAGAAAAAGGGACGATTGTGACCATTGTATCTGCATTAGTAGAAAGGGATGCTGTGGCGGAAAATGCAGTTACTAACCTTTTAGCAGTAGTGAGAAAAACATATCCAGCAGCAACAGCAGCAAGAGAAGGCCGTTGGGCAGATCGAGCTCAATTTGTTGGACATCAAATCAATGGGAAAACAGTTGGTGTAATTGGATTAGGGAATATAGGAAGTAGAGTTGGCGAGATTTTCAAGGATGGCTTTAATGCTAGATTATTAGCATATGATCCCTATCAAACAAAAGAGGAACTGGAACAAAAAGGTGCGGAAAGTGTTTCTTTAGAAGAATTATTAAAACAGTCCGATATTATTTCATTAAATGCATTTGTTAATGAGGGAAGCTACCATCTTCTGTCTGATCACGAATTTTCTTTAATGAAAGAAGGGGTGTATATCATTAATACGGCACGTGGTGAATTGTGGGCGCAGGATGCTGTATTGCGGGCATTGGAGAGCGGCAAAATTGCAGGGCTCGCAACAGATGTTTTAGAAGGGGAACCAGTGGATAAAACCCATCCATTTTTCCAATATGAAAATGTTCTGGTGACCCCGCACACTTCCGCCTATACAATGGAATGCTTAAGAGGAATGGGAGAAAAAGTAGTGTCAGATATAGAAAGAACGCTTAAAAAAGAGAGACCGGACAATGTGGTCAATGTGGAGTTGTTCCAAGGCTGATTTGTCCCAGGCGTTTTATTGAATGAAAGGAGAATTAGTTTGGGAATTCCATCATTAGTTATTTTTGATATGGATGGCTTAATGTTTGATACGGAAAAGTTAGCCTATCGAGCGTGGCAAATGGCAGCTGCCCATTATGGCTTTTCTTTTGAAAGGACACTATTTGAACAGTTGATCGGCATAACGAATCAAGATATTATTCGAAAAATGGCTGATTATTATGGTCCAGATCAACCTGTGCAAGAGTGGCGAGCATACATGCGTTTAAAAAAGCATGAATTAGAATATTTGTTTATTAGAGAACCTCATTTTAAAAAAGCAGGATTGGACGAATTACTTTCCTTTTTAAAGTCTCAGGGCATAAAGATAGCTGTAGCTTCATCAAGTGCGAGAGAAGTAATTCTTCGATTTCTAACTGTATCAGACACACTTGCTTTCATTGATTTATATGTTTCAGGAGAGGAAGTACCAAATGGAAAGCCAAGCCCTGATATTTTCCTTGAAGTCTGTACTCGATTAAAGGTGAATCCGAAAGAGGCTCTTGTATTGGAAGATTCCCCCGCAGGTATTCAAGCGGCCTATCTTTCTGGCATTCCAGCATTTTTTATCCCTGATTTTGTGAAGGAAACAGATATAATTCGTAAGCTCAAGCCAAAAATTTTTCGGGATTTAGCGGAAGTTGAACAATATTTACGATTCGTATAATACCTAAAATTAGGAAACGAGAAAAGGAGGGAGACAAATGCCGAAAGCACTCATTACTCCCAGATCTTTTGGAAAACACAGTGAAGAGGCTAGCCGAATATTAACTGCTCATGGCTTTGAAGTGGTTACTAACCCATATGGCAGAATCATGACGGAAGAAGAAATGAAAAAAGAAATAGTGGATGTAGATGCAGTTATTGTTGGCGTGGATCCATTGAATGCTGATGTCCTAGCAGAGGCGAAACGGTTAAAGGTTATTTCAAAATATGGCGTTGGAACAGATAATATTGACATCGACTATTGCAAAGCCAACAATATCCCAGTAACGATTACTCGAAATGCAAACGCCGACTCTGTCGCGGATTTTACTTTCGCTCTAATGTTAGCGATTGCGAGAAGAATAGTAGAAATCGATCAATCATGCCGTGTAATGGATTGGAGCAAAAAAACAAGTATTGGTATATATGGAAAAACACTTGGTGTGATTGGGACCGGTGCAATTGGAAAGGGCGTTATTAAGAGAGCCCATGGCTTTGACATGGATATTCTAGCTTACGATGTTTGCCCAGATAATGAGTTTGCTAAAGAATACAAGGTGACTTATGTGGATTTGGAACACCTTGTGAAAGAAAGTGACTTTATAACTCTTCATCTACCAGCAACTCCAGAAACAAACAATTTATTTAGTGAGAAAGAATTCAGCATGATGAAGGAAACGGCTGTATTGGTCAACACAGCTCGCGGAGAACTGATTGATGAAGATGCCCTTTATAATGTTCTGCGGAATAAGAAAATTTGGGGAGCAGGAATAGATGTTTTCAAAAAGGAACCACCAGAAAAGAAGGAACTGCTGGAGCTGGATAATATGATTATCGGATCACATGCTGCTGCCTCTAGTGTGGATGCAGTCAATAAAATGAGCTTAATGGCAGTTGAAAATATCCTTGCTAATTTTAAATAAAAGGAAAAAGGTGATCTTTTATGGATAAAATAGAAGTTTTAGCAAAAATGAAAGAGGAAAAGATTGTAGCAGTAATTCGAGCACAAAATATAGAACAAGGGCTGCATGTAAGTGAAGCAATTCGGCAAGGCGGCATTAATTTTTTAGAGTTAACCATGACAATTCCTGGTGCATTGGATGTGATCAAAAAACTTGCTGATAAATATGCAGGAGAGGATGTAATCGTTGGTGCTGGAACAGTATTAGATCCGGAAACAGCAAGACTTGCTATTTTGGCAGGGGCAAAATTTATAGTAGGACCAAATCTGTCCCCGGAAGTCATTACGATGTGCCACCGCTACCGAGTCGCCGTTATGCCTGGCGTGATGTCACCAACCGAAGCACTAACAGCAATAGAACTGGGCGCAGATGTTATCAAAGTATTCCCGGGTGGAGCCTTTGGACCAAGTATTGTGAAAGATTTTAAAGGACCTCTTCCACAAGGAAACTTTATGCCAAGCGGCGGCGTTACCGTTGAAAACGCAGCTGAATGGATCAAAAATGGCGCCTACGCTATAGGAACAGGCTCCAGCTTAACAAAAGGAGCCGCTACAGGCGATTACGAAGCAGTAAGCCGCGAAGCAGAAAAGTTTGTAGCGATTGTGAAGTAGAGAAGCAGATGGACGGTTTCTTGTGCGGGCAATATCTTCCATAAAAAACCGTCCTCTGCCATTTATAAAATCTTTGGTATTCGTACCTGTACCGTTGTCCCTTTTCCTAGCTTGCTAGTATAAGATAAACCATAGGCTTCCCCATAAGCCAACTTAATTCGATGATGAACATTCTGTACGCCATATCCTGCAGTTTTAGTAGTTAGAATGGTTTCTAGTATTTCTGGTTCCATGCCAATGCCGTTATCCGAAATAGTAAATAGGAGATCATTATCTGCCTGTTTTCCAATAATCGTTACTATTCCTCTCTCTCTATCTTCTTTATGATCTATTCCGTGATTAATAGCATTTTCTACTAATGGTTGCAGTAATAGGTTAATCATCGTATGTCCAAGAATTTGGTCGTCCACAATGATTGAAAGATCAAAGGAATTACTGTGCATCATCTGCTGTATTTTCATATAAGAAATTGTATTCTCTATTTCGTCTTTAACTGTAATCATATTTTTCCCTTTGTTTAAGGTAGTACGATAAAATGTAGAAAGGAGTTGTGCCATCTCGCTAATGTCTTCTTGCCCCACAAGGATAGCCTTACTATTAATCAGAGAAAGACTATTATAAAAAAAGTGTGGATTGATTTGTGCCTGTAATGCTTTCATTTCATATTCTTGCTGAGCAATTTTACTTTTATAAACTTCATTAATCATCTCTTGTAGGTTGTGAACCATGTCTCCAAACTGTCCAATTACATCACCAATTTCATCTTGAGAGGAATGGGTCACAGTCACAGTTAAGTCTCCTTTTTCAATTTGCTTCATATTTGCTGCAAGCAACTCCAATGGCCGAACAACAACCTTTGAAAGAAAAAAAATAGAAAGATAAAGCGTAAAGATACATAAGATAATAACGATAATTACCCACGTCATAATAGGTGAAGTAGATTGAGATACGATATCAAATGGTCGAAATAAATAAGCTGTCCACTCGTTTGATTGAAATTTAGCACTTTTGAATACATATTCATTTTTCAGTGATCCATTATTGATTTTGTTTAATAACTCGTCTACAGAGAGTGTATAAGATTGTTTATTTTTATTAAAGTTTTGATGATTGTAAACAGGTTGCTTTTTCTCATCCAGAATAATGAGTCCATAGGAATTCTCAAATAGGTTGGATAATGGATTAAAGAAAGATTGATAATGGATATCCATGTAGACAATATTTATATTATTTCCATTATAATCAAATATTTTACTAGCCATTTCAAAAGAGTTTTTATCAGAAGAAACGAGTAAATGGGCGGAAGCATTTTTGATAACTTCCGGAAACCATTCTAATTTTTCTACATCTGTTAGAGGTCGAAGAAAGGTCCCATGTGGGAATAATGTATTGTTATTGCTATAAACTGTTATCCGATTGATATCGGTTTGTGAATTCTTTACATTGAAGATAAGTGGCTTGAGATGATCTCGATACATCGTATACATATCAAAGTTATTGTCATAATTAGCGGTTAACCCACTTTTTATATTTTCATTCCAAACAATTTGATTCATGGCATCATTATAGGAATTAATTTTATAATCGAGACTTAGAATAGCCTGATGTAAGGTTTCTTCTAAAACTTCCTTTTCTCGATTGATTAAGAGTTTTTGAATTTGAAAATAGCAATAGCTTCCTAATGCAGTAACAGGCAACAAACTGGATAGAAGGCAGATTACCAATATTTTTCTACGATATTTTAAATCTTTAAACCATTGGGATAGTTTATTCATTAATTCGTCTTCTCTTTCGTATTTCCATTTGATTGTCTGAATTTTTCAGGGCTTAAACCAAAACTTTCGCGGAAACTGCGGACAAAATAGGAAATATTCTGATATCCTACTTGCTTGCAAATATCATTGATTTTCATATTTGTATGAATTAGTAAGTTCTTGGCCGCATCCATTCGAACCTGTTTTATATATTTGTTGATCCCAGAACCGGTTTCTTGAATAAATACATCACTTAAATAACGCGGTGATAAGTATACTTTATCAGCAAGAATATTCAGGCTTAAGTCTTCAGCATAATGTTCATGGATATATTGCATTACGATATGAATGACATGTTTAGGTGACTTTTCCTTTTTCTCTAGGAAGGATAAGACACTCCTTTTTACTTCTTCTATTATTTGTTCTATTTCTGAAAAATGAGTGCATTTATAAATAGCTGATATTTTTTTATTTAATATCGTTTCTTTGTACTCCGGTAATGCATTACATAAAATCTGAAGCAGTCGTGAAAATAAATAACGTACATAAATATGCGATATTTGTTTTTTGCTTTGATATTTTTGAAAAAGGGCATCTAGGCTAAGTCGAAAGCTAAATGTATCTACATATTGAATGGCATTCTGTATCGATAGCAGCAAATTTTCATCCTGCTCTAAATATTCCTCTTGTTCAAACTTTCCACATTCAATCGGATAAAGATAGTTATCTTTATAGAAAAATCGATCTTCTAAATAATATTCGATTTGTTTAAATCGTTCAGGAATTTTCTCTGGGGCTTCTACTTCTTCACTAATAGAAAAATAACCATGTATCCCAAGAGCAGAGTGAATCTGCTGATGAATATTCTTGGCTATTAATCTTATTTCTGTATGCTCTATCGGCTTCTTTATTAGAAGTAATAATTGATAGGGATTTAGATGAAGATAGTCAAAAGACAATCCTTCCATACATTGCTTGATTTGTGCGAAAAGTAGGGAAGTCTCTTCTTTGAGCAATTTATCAAAGAAAGGTTCTTCAAATTGCATCAGTATCATTCGGCTGTATGCATATAAATAATCCATATCTATGAAAGGGTATTCATTTTTTAATGCATCTATGGAGGTGCCATTCAATAATCGATACAATAGATGGTTTTTAAGGAAAGCAATATTCGATTTTTCTTTCTTCAGCTCCTGATTTCGTTGTTCCATGTTTTTGATAACAGATGCTATCGTTTGTTTTAATTCATTTGGATTAACTGGTTTTAATATATAGTCAACGGCTTGCAGCGACAAAGCATTTTTGACAAAATCGAAATCGTCATGGCCGCTAAAAAAGATAAGTTGGATATTGGGATTTATAGATTTGGCCACTTTAGCTAAATCTATGCCATTGACAAAAGGCATTTTCACATCTGTAAATAAGATATCAATTGATTCTTTCTCTAATAAGTGGATGGCATCTTTTCCATTAGCTGCTTCTACTATATCGAGTTGAAATTGAAATTTATCAAGAAGAAACCGAATAACGCTACGTTCGTCTTTTTCATCATCTGCTATTAATATACGATACATCGTAATACCTCCTGACTAAAATTCTAGTTGATTATAACATATTGTCTTTTTTTTTAATGGTCAACAGAAAAATTTCCGGAAAAAAGTACATGAAAACGGTTTATTTAATATATTCATCTCTTTGTTAATCCAGTAAACTTTAACTATATTTTGGTAACATGTAAGATTTCTTAAAAAACTTGTTTTTAACTTATATAAAAAGAGGGAGGACATTTTATGAAATACAAAACATTTTGTAAGCGTGCGGCATTTGGATTGATGGCAACTTCATTAACACTATCACTAGCTGCATGTATGGATAATTCTTCATCCGGTGAGAGTATGACAGAAGATGGGAAAACTATTATTAAGATGGGGCGAGTAACCGCAGCTAATTCTAAATTGCCTGAAGGAGACACCTATGAAAACAATGCGTACACAAGATTAGTAGAAAAGAAACTAAATGCTAAAATAGTGGATCAATTCGAAGCAGAAGGTGAGGACTACAATCGTCAAGTAGCACTTGCAATTGCATCAGGTGAGTTACCAGACATGATGCGTGTAGATAGTCGTGAAGAGCTAAAAGAGCTAGTGGAAAATGACCTAATTGCTGACTTGACAGAAGTATATGATAAAAATGCAAGCGATTTCATAAAAGAAGTTTATGGTACGTATGATAACAAAACGTTAGAAGCTGCTACATTTGATGGAAAATTGATGGCTATTCCAGGTACAATTGGCGATTCTGCACCAAATATAGTGTGGATTAGGAAAGATTGGATGGAAAAGTTAGAGATTAAATTAGATGCAGATGAAGATAGACAAATTACTTTAGATGAGTTAGAAAGCACAGCAAAGGCATTTGTTGATAATGATCCAGGTGATACAGGAAAGCCAGTGGGTATACCATTTGCTTCTTGGTTAAATGCAGGTGATTACGGTGGAAGCGGCATGAATATGACTAGCATTGCCGGAGTGTTCAATGCTCATCCTCGAATGTGGTTAGAAGATAATAAAGGAAATATTGTCAATGGTTCTACAACTGAAGAGACGAAACAAGCATTAGGGGTAATGGCAGATTGGTTTAAAAAAGGTATCATAGATCCTCAGTTCGGAACAAGAACATGGGATGATATTATGGCGCTTGTTACTAATGGTCAAACTGGGATAGTTACGGGACCATGGCATATACCAGATTGGGGATTATCAACAGTAAGGGGAATGGATAAGAATGCTGAGTTTGCCGCATATGGAATAGAAGGAGAAAACGGAAAAGTAAATGTATTTCATAGTAACCCAACAGGTCAATTTATTGTTGTCCGAAAGGATTATGAGCATCCAGAATTAGCAATAAAAATTTTAAACTTATTCTATGATGAAATTGTAAATGCGGATGACTTACAGAAAGATTATCCAGAAATCTATAAATATGGCGAGTTAGCAGTGGACGGTTCCACAAGGCCATTTAATATCGAAGTATATAAATCCACAAATATTATAGATGAATATAAATATATTCAAGAAGCAGTGGAAGGGAAAATTTCCATAGATGATATTCCTACTGCTGGTTTAAAAATTGATACGAAAAGTATAATGGCATATCAGAAGGAACCAGAAGGAGCAGGGACTTCCGAGTGGGCAAAATATCATTCTAGAATGCTCGGAATGAGTTTGATTGATAAATTCACAAAAGAGGAGCAATTCAATTGGACTACTCCAGTATTTTTCGGTAACACCCCAACCATGGAGAAAAAGGGTGCTAATCTTTTGAAACTAGAAGAAGAAGATTTTATTAAAATTGTAACAGGTAATAAACCATTAGATTATTTTGATACATTTGTAGCTAATTGGAAGAAACAAGGAGGAGATGAAATAGCTGCTGAGATAAAAGAAGAGTTAGCTGATAAATAATATAAATTTAAAGCTGTTCTAATCATGGAATCCCTTTGTCAGGAAGGAAAGATATTATTAGAACAGCTGAATGGTAGGGAGGAATAATATGTTTCAGCAGCCGCATTTAAAAATAGAAAATGGTAAAAATTCATTACCTAGCGCTAAAAGGAAAAAATCAAAAAGAATAGTAACGAAAGAAGAGCTGTTTTATCATTCGATGTTGCTTCCTGGGATGATTTTTTTGATTATCTTTACGTTTGTCCCAATGTTTGGGGTAATCATGGCATTCCAGAATTATGTACCCGCAAAAGGAATAATGGCTTCAGAATTTGTTGGCTTCGAACATTTCAAGTATATGTTCTCTTTACCTGATATTGGGAAACTATTCAGAAATACAATTGTTATCGCTATTGGAAAAATCGTTTTAGGATCTCTGTTGGCTATTGTTTTTGCCATTTTATTAAATGAAGTCAGATTGAAACTGCTGAAGAAATCTATTCAAACAATTGTTTACTTACCACACTTTCTTTCATGGGTGGTACTAGCATCTGTGGTTGTTAATATGTTCAGCTTAGATGGAACAATCAATCAGCTTCTAGCCTTCTTTGGCATGGATAAGCAGAATTTCCTTGGAAGTAATAAACTATTTCAACCATTGCTGATAGGGACAGACGTATGGAAAGAGTTTGGTTTTAATTCGATTGTTTATTTAGCCGCATTAACTGCTATTGATCCTGGGCTTCATGAGGCAGCAAGCATAGATGGAGCGAATTGGTGGAAACGCATATGGAACATTACCCTTCCAGGTATGCTGCCAATTATCCTGTTGTTGGCCGTATTAAGTTTGCCTAACGTTTTAAATGCTGGATTTGACCAAGTGTATAATCTCTATTCCCCAATGGTATATGAATCAGGTGATATATTGGATACTTATGTCTACCGAGTGGGATTAATAGGGCGAGAATATAGCTTTGGTACTGCAGTAGGTTTATTTAAATCGGTAATTGGAATTATCCTGATTCTATCAGCAAATAATGCAGCAAAAAAATATACGGATCGCAAATTATTCTAGGAGGGGAGAACATATGATAGAAAATAAGAGCTTTTCTGCAAAATGTGGCAGATTAACTATTTATGCAATCGTTATTTTCCTTGCCCTTACTTGTTTGCTTCCACTGTGGAATATTGTAGCGATATCATTTAGCGGAGGCGATGCAGTAGCTAGTAATAAGGTTGGTCTAACACCAATTAATACGACCTTAGAGGCATATAAAATGATTATGGATGATAGTCAATTTTGGCGTTCCTTTGGTATTTCCATTCAGAGGGTAATTTTGTCCTTGGTTATTAACATGGTATTAATTGTTACAATGGCATATCCTCTTTCAAAAACCAAAAGAGAGTTTAGAGGTAGAGGAATCTATATGAATCTGCTTATTTTTGCCATGCTGTTTAATGGTGGAATGATTCCAACCTATTTGGTTGTGAAAAACCTTGATATGTTGAATACGATTTGGGCACTAGTTCTTCCAGGAGCTGTTCAGGTTTTCAGCATTATTCTTGTAATGAACTTTTTTATCGGCGTTCCCAAATCACTAGAGGAAGCAGCAATTATGGATGGTGCCAACCCATTGCAGGTACTGATTAAAGTATATATACCGATATCGATGCCTGCTTTGGCGACAGTTGCTTTATTTAGTATCGTCGGAAACTGGAACGACTTTTTCTCAGGATTGATTTATATGACAAAAGTAACTAATTATCCATTAATGACATATATCCAGTCATTGACAATCAGTATTGAGGAAATGCTAAAAGCTGGAGCAACTTCAAGTGACCTAGCAAATGCAGGAGAAGTATCTAATAAGAATCTTAATGCAGCAAAAATTGTTGTTTCATGTGTTCCATTGCTATTAATCTACCCAATCCTCCAAAAATACTTTATCACTGGTATTGTAGTAGGTTCAGTGAAAGAATAGCCTTATTGATTTGATTAAAAGAAAAAAGTAATGAGGTTATCGGTTTCATTAATTCTTGTAGTTTTAATGAAACCGATAACCTCTAATCTTTGGAAGGGAAGGATTTACAGTGAACAATATTTTTGAATGGAACGGACCCGTTTATCGATTTCTAGAAAAAATAGTTAATTTATTACTATTAAATGCTCTATTTCTTCTTTCTTGTTTGCCTATTGTCACAATAGGATCTGCACTAACAGCTATGTATTCGATAACAATAAAAATGGCTAAAAATGAAGATGTATCAATCGTTAAAGCGTATGTCGCTGCCTTTCACAAAAACTTTAAACAGAGTACGATCATCTGGTTGATTTTATTAGCAGCCGGCATTATTTTGTATATGGATTACTATTACCTAAATCAATATAAAGGAAACTTGGTCTTTCTTGTTAAGGTAAGTCTAGGACTTTTTTCTTTTGCTTATATAATATTGTTTAGCTTTATATTTCCTTATGTTGCAAGATTTAAAAATTCAGTAAAGGATTCAATCATTAACACTTGGAAAATAGCGCTAGTTCACCCTTTTAAGACAATTTCCGTCCTAATGGTTACTGGGATTCCTATTATAGCTTTGGGAATATCGGTCTATTCCCTTTTCTTTCTTTTATACTTTAGTCTATTTATTGGTTTTTCCTTTTTTGCTTATATTAATACTCTTATCATTCTCCATATTTATGAAGGATATGAGAGGTGAAGAGGGAATAGTCCCTCTTTTTCGCCGCCCTTGTCGTTACTTGTCAAATGCCGTCAAACATGTCAAAAACCCTCGAAATATTTCGTCTTTTATTAGTTGTATCTCTATTTCCACAGTGTTAATATTAATTATGAAAACGTTTTCTTCATGTTGATGCATTACCATAAAAAGTTTGTTGACGCGATTCTCTATCTTTCAAGAGTATCTATTTAGGTATTCTTCTAAACAAAATGTAGTGAAAAAGGGAATATATTGATATTGAATTTTATAAAGTTTGAAAGTAGCTCTTAAAAATAGTATTTACATCTTTTTTGAATAGTAAATGATCAAATAACTCGTCAATTGAAAGTTTATTGAAAATTTTCAGAAAAATTATTGACAGTTTTTATTTTCGATATTATTATAACGTTATATAACGTTACATAAATAACTTGGTATGTAACTTATATATATTTTAGTGAAAATTTTTAAAAGAATCGTTCAATGCTAAGAAAAATATTAATTAAAGGAGAGAGATTTAATGGGGAAATTAGTTGAGAAATTGTCATTAGTAGGATTATCTAGTTTGTTAGCCCTTTCCTTAACAGCATGTGGTTCGGCAAAAGAGACTTCCTCTAAAGCAGGGTTAGAGGGGCTTCGTGAAAAAGGAAAAATTGTAGTAGGTACAATGGCTGCGACTCCACCTTATGAATATCATCTAGTTGAAAATGGGGAAGACAAAATTGTTGGATCAGATATTAAGCTATTAGAAGAAGTAGCAAAAGACTTGAAGGTAGATTATGAAATTAAGGACATGGACTTTGATGGATTATTAGTAGCCATGCAGAGTGGAAAAGTTGATATGATTATTTCAGCAATGAGTCCTACAGAAGAACGAGAAAAAAATGCTGACTTTTCCAATGTTTATTATAAAGGACGAAATGTTATGATGGTTCGAAAAAGCAACTTGAATAAATATACAACTCCTGAAAGCTTAGCTGATAAAAAAATAGGCGCTATAAAAACATCTGTACAACAGAGTATTTTGGAATCAGAATTACCGAATGCAACCTTGAAGTTACTCGGAAAATCTACAGAACTTTCCTTAGATTTGGCGAACAATAAGGTTGATGCAGTATTAGTAGATATTCCTACTGCTACCCTACTTGCTAAGGGGAATCCGGATATTGTAGCAAGTGAAGTTTATTATGAAGACCCTTCAGCTGGTGCTGCGATTGCTTTACCTAAAGGCACAGATAAGGAAATAATGGATGTAATTAATGCTACGATTGATCGAGTAAAACCAGACTATGAACAATGGTTAAAAGAAGCGATGGATGGTGTGGAATTAGAAGAATAAGAGATAAGAAAGAGAGAATAGAAATATTTAGTCACAAAACATCTTCTAGAAATGAAAAATACCCTAAATATTGTAGGTGATAATGTTGAGTTTTTCTTTTTTAGAGCAGTACTATCCATATTTCCTAACAGGTATATATATTACTATTCTACTTGCTGTCATTGCTGTAGTTTTAGGAACTATTTTAGGAATTGCTTTAACCCTATTACGTAGGTCAAGATTTAAGGTAGTAAAAATTATTGGTGATATATATGTGGAATTTATTAGAGGTACCCCTCTCCTTGCTCAAATATATATCATCTATATTGGAATTCCGTTGATATTTAAGGGATGGGATATACCGGATTTGATGGTTGGAGCAATTGCGTTATCTCTTAATGCGGCTGCTTACATTTCAGAAACGATTCGATCAGGAATTGAAGCAGTCAGTAAAGGACAAATGGAAGCAGCAAGAAGTTTAGGTATGAATCAAAGGCAGGCGATGTTTGATATCGTCCTTCCTCAAGCATTTAAAAATATTCTTCCTGCACTTGGGAACCAATTTATTGGCAGTATAAAAGATTCATCCATTGTATCCATAATAGGCGTAGCTGAACTTATGTATAAGACAACTATTGTTAGAGGAAATACAGCACTGGGGTTGGAGCCAATTTTAGTAGCCTCTTTAGGATATTTGATCATGACTTTTACATTAACGCAACTCCTAGGAGTGGTTGAAAGGAGATTGAAAGCAAGTGATCGACGTTAAAGGACTGCATAAAAGTTACGGAAATCATGAAGTGTTAAAGGGGATTGACGTAAAAATCCATAAAGGAGAAGTGGTTGTTGTAATTGGTCCTTCTGGTTCAGGAAAAAGCACTTTTTTGAGGTGTTTGAATTTGTTAGAACTACCGACAAGTGGAAGCATAAAGGTGGAAGAGCAGGAGATAACAGCTCGAAAGGTTAATATTGATAAAGTAAGAGAGAGAATGGGAATGGTTTTTCAGCAATTTAATCTTTTTCCCCATAAAACAGTTGCCCAAAATATTTGTCATGCTCCCATAAAAGTAAAAGGGATGAAGCAAACCGAAGCCCAAAATTTGGCCAAGGACTTATTAAAAAAAGTAGGACTGTTAGAAAAATATGATGCATATCCTTCCTCCCTGTCTGGTGGTCAGCAACAACGAATAGCTATTGCCAGAGCATTAGCCATGAAGCCGGAAGTAATGCTATTTGATGAACCCACATCTGCATTAGATCCAGAAATGGTTGGAGAGGTATTAGCAGTTATGAAGAATCTAGCTCAAGAAGGAATGACAATGGTAGTGGTAACACATGAGATGGGTTTTGCCAAAGAGGTTGGAGATCGTATTCTATTTATGGATCAAGGTTATATCATGGAAGAAAACAATCCAAAACAATTTTTCGGAAACCCAACTCATCCTCGAACAATTGATTTTTTATCGAAAGTATTGTAAGTATCTTAAAATCTATCAAGTTATATGAAAGGTGTGAGAGGAATGGCTTTAATTACTAGAGAACAAATAGCAGGAATGAATATTCATTATATGCGCTATTCTTTAGATTATTTTTTACAAGCACAAGTAAAAGCTGGGATTCAATCCATAGAGTTTTGGACTGGTGTACCTCACTATTATTTAGATCCTACGACTTATTCAGATTGTAAAGCCTTGAAAAAAAAGATTGATTCCTATCATTTAGAAATGAAAGTATTTACTCCTGAAAACTGTATGTATCAATTTCAGTTTGCCTCTCTGAAACCAGAGGTTTTCGAAAAAAGCTTACACTACTTTACTAATGGTATAAAGGCTGCTGCTGAACTAGGTTGTAAAATAATGCAATGTAATTCTGGATGGGGATATCTAGATGAAGATCGAGAAGAGGCATGGAAGCGTTCTAGGGAAATGCTTTCGAAACTGGCTGATACTGCAAAGTTGGAGGGAGTTACACTTGCGTTGGAAAGTTTACGCCCAGAAGAATCTAATCTAGTTACAACATTACAAGATACTAAAAGAATGATAGAGGAAATTAATCATGCCAATGTAAAAGTTCTAGTAGATACTACTGCTATGGGGGTGGCAGGGGAAACCTTACAAGAGTGGTTTGATGTATTCGGTAGTAAGATTATTCATACTCATTTTGTGGACGGAAACCCATATGGTCATTTAGTTTGGGGTGATGGTAAGCATGACTTAGAACAGTTTCTTATTACACTTAAACAAAACGGATACGAGGGATACTTAGGGCAAGAAATCACAGATTCAAAATACTTTATGGATCCCGCAGCCCATGATTGTCGAAATATGAAAGAATTTGAGAAATATATGTAGAATTTATAAGATTTGCAAGTAATAGTCAGAATAGTATTGACAATAACATAAAGACAAATAAGTATAACGTTATATAACGTTATACTAATGAGGCTAATTAAGTGAGGTGACATGACATCATGAAGGTAATCGGATTGGGAGATAATGTCGTAGATAAATATGAACACATTCAGACTATGTATCCTGGAGGAAATGCACTTAATTTTGCAGTATTTGCAAAAAAATTAGGTGCAGAAGCGGCTTTTTTAGGAGCATTCGGTTCAGATTTAGAGAGCCAACATGTACAAGAAAGTATTACCGAAATTGGGATAGATATCAGCCACTGCAAATTATACAAAGGAGAAAATGGTTGTGCTCGAGTGACACTAAAAGATGGGGATCGAGTATTTTTAGGAAGTAATCGATGTGGGGTTTTAAGACAATTTGGTTTGAACTTAACGGAAGAGGATTATTCCTATTTAACATCTTTTGATCTAGTACATACGGGTTTGTATGGCTTTGCGGAAACGGAATTGCCAAAGATTAAACAGTTAGGAATACCAATTGGATTTGATTTTTCTTCTGATTTCACAATGGAGCAAGTAAGACGAATAAGCAAAGTAATCGATTATGCTTATTTTTCCTGTAGTCATATGAAACTAGATGACATTTTAAATTTATGCCTGAATGTTACTCATATAGGCTGCCAATTGGTATTGTGTACTTTAGGAGAAAAAGGGGCCATTTTATTTGATGGAAACAAATTTTATATGCAAGAGTCCTTCTTTGTGAAACCCAAAGATACGATGGGAGCAGGCGATTCCTTTATTACTTGTTTTATCTATCACTATGGAAAAGAAATTAAAGATGGAAAAACAGATACAGAGTCCATTATTAAAGAAAGTCTCAAAAAAGCAGCAGCATTTTCATCTGAACAATGTCTAGTTGAGGGGTCATTTGGATTTGGCAAGAAATATACATAATGATTGATTTTAAGGTGGTGGTAGATAGGTAAATACTTCTTACATTTTTGAAATAAAAATCTATTAACTTAAAATATTGGAGGTAATCAAGATGGAACTTAATCAAATTATTGGATCAATTAAGGAAAGACAACCGAACATTAAAAGTGTGTTTTTTGTTGGATGTGGAGCATCTAAAGCAGAATTGTATCCTGCAAAGTATTTTCTAGAAGCTAATGCCAAAACTCTGCGTGTAAGTTTATATACAGCAAATGAATTTAATTATGCAACCCCAATTTCTGTTGACGATACAAGTATTGTTATTACTTGCTCACTAGGTGGAGCCACTCCTGAATCAGTAGAAGCAACAACAAAAGCAAAAGAATTAGGCGCACATGTTATTGCAGTAACACATGTGGAGGGATCTGCTTTAACAAAAGATGCAGGTTACATAGTATATCATGGATTTGAGGCTAATTATGCTGCTAAAATGGAGAAAATGACAAAAGTATTAGGATTAGCTACAGAAATACTTCATCAATATGAGGGTTATGAGAATTATGACAAAATGATAGATGGTTTCGGAAAAATTTATGAACTTATCGAAAAGGCTGCTTCCACAGTTTTACCAGATGCCAAAGCTTTTGCGGAAGCTTATAAAGATGATGAAGTAATTTACGTCATGAGTAGTGGAGCAACACATGAAGTGGCTTATTCCTTTTCTATCTGCTTGTTAATGGAAATGCAGTGGATTAATTCGGGGACATTTCATGATGGAGAATTTTTCCACGGTCCCTTTGAAGTGGTAGAAAAAGATGTTCCGTTCCTATTGTTGATGAATGATGGAAGAACCAGACCTATGGATGCAAGAGCGCTTGAATTTTTGCAGCGCTTTGATGCTAAAACAACTGTGGTAGATGCAAAAGACTTTGGGCTTGGTTCAGTTATAGCTTCTGAAGTAGTAGATTATTTTAATCCAATGTTAATTTCCGGTGTCTTGCGGGTATATGCAGAACAATTATCCTATGTCCGTAATCATCCATTAACTAAAAGAAGATATATGTGGAAATTAGAGTATTAATGGCAAAGATATTTTGAACATCAAAAAGACTGTCTCAAAATCGTGTGACCATGATTTTGAAATAGTCTTTTTTCTTTTAAATGGAGGAATGGAATAGGCTAATAAGAAAAGAATTGTTTAAAATTAAAATAATAGTAAGATATAATAAAGAAAAGAAAGGTGAAAAGGAGGTAATAAAATTTGCTTAATAGTAACAGCTCTACTCCTTTATACATACAGCTTAAGCAAGCGATTGCAGATGATATAAATGATGGAATATATACGCATGGTGAAAAATTGCCAACTGAACCGGAACTTTGTGAAAAATATAAAGTAAGTAGAATTACTGTTCGAAAGGCGGTATTGGATTTAGTAAATGAAGGTTATTTAATTAAGAAACAAGGAAAGGGTACATTTGTTAATCATGTTAAGATAAAACGTGAATTAGTTGCTGTTAATGGTTATTCTGAATATATGAATTCCACTGGTAAAATGCCCAATCCTAAAATAATTTCTTATGAAGTAAAAGAAGTGAACAAAGAAATAGCAGAGAAATTAAAAATTGATACGAATAGTCCTGTTCTCGAGTTAAAGCGACTACTCCATTTAGATAATGAACCATTATTGCATGAAACTTCCACCTATTCCTTAGAGCTTTTTCCGGAATTAGACCGATACGTGGAAGAAAATAAATCTATGCATAAAATCCTAAACGAAATTTATGGAAGGATTCCTGCATTTAATAATAAGATATTAAATGTTATATTAGCTAATAGTGAATTGGCAGGTTATTTACAGTGCAATATTAGTGATCCTCTTTATCAATTGGAAAAAGTAGCATACAATAAAGATAAAGACCCCTTATATCACTCTCTCCTTTACTATAATGTAAATAAAGTAAGCTTTACCATAACAAGTGAATTCGAATCAACCGATTAGAGAATCTGTAGGGCGAATTATTCTAAAGACATTTTTCTTTAGCAAGTTTACAAAATGTATATATATGCATAG